>JAEPMM010000364.1 GCA_017643965.1 Marinobacter sp. | reverse complement strand
ATTGACGAAATCGTTCGCCTGCAGAAGCGGATTGCCAATATCCAGACCGAAGTGGATCTGGACGTGGCCGACATCAAGGAAATCAACCGCCGGGTGTCCATTGGTGAAGCCAAGGCCCGTCGCGCCAAGAAAGAGATGGTCGAGGCCAACCTGCGCCTGGTTATCTCCATCGCCAAGAAATACACCAACCGCGGCCTGCAGTTCCTGGACCTGATCCAGGAGGGCAACATCGGCCTGATGAAGGCGGTCGACAAGTTCGAGTACCGCCGCGGCTACAAGTTCTCCACCTATGCCACCTGGTGGATTCGTCAGGCCATCACCCGCTCCATCGCGGACCAGGCCCGCACCATCCGTATTCCGGTGCACATGATCGAAACCATCAACAAGCTCAACCGCATTTCCCGCCAGATGCTCCAGGAAATGGGCCGCGAGCCCACGCCGGAAGAGCTCGGTGAGCGCATGGAGATGCCGGAAGACAAGATCCGCAAGGTGCTGAAAATCGCCAAAGAGCCGATCTCCATGGAAACACCGATCGGTGACGACGAAGACAGCCATCTGGGCGACTTCATCGAAGACATCCAGGCCCTGTCCCCGGTGGATTCTGCCACCGCCGAGGGTCTGCGCGAAGCCACACGTTCGGTACTGGCCGGCCTCACCGCCCGCGAATCGAAAGTACTGCGCATGCGCTTTGGTATCGAGATGAACACCGACCACACCCTGGAAGAAGTCGGCAAGCAGTTCGATGTCACCCGGGAGCGTATTCGTCAGATCGAAGCCAAGGCGCTGCGCAAGCTGCGGCATCCTTCCCGCTCCGATCACCTGCGTGGCTTTATCGACGATCAGGGCAACGGATAAGAAGCACCACAACAGTAGCGGGCGCCACACCTCACCGGTATAATGGCGCCCGCTTTGCTGTACCCGCCCGGGTTCAGCACCGCACTTCCTGAACAGCATGCGCTGCGCAAGGGCCTATAGCTCAGTTGGTTAGAGCAGAGGACTCATAATCCTTTGGTCCCTGGTTCGAGTCCAGGTGGGCCCACCATATTTCAATGACTTACACCCCATCATCCCGTAAACACCACCTTGGGTGTCAACCGAAGGTCAACGGCATCATTCTACACATGACGATCCGGGCAAAAAAAAGCCCCGCGCATGGGCAGGGCTTCCTTACGTATAGCCAGAAACGCATCCACGAAAATGTGAAGGCGAATCGCTATATGGGGTTCAGGCAGCTTTCTTCAGCTTCTTCTTGAGGCCCTTCAGCTTACCTTCGTGCTTAGCAATCTTTTCCTTACGAGTTTTGATTGCTTTTTTGAGGCTGGTTACTTTCTTTGAAGTTTTCTTAGCCATGTCTTTACTCCTGGTGTGATTGCTTGAGTTAAACGGCCTCAGCCATCCTGATGAGTTCGGATGAAACTGCGAATGAACTTTCTCAACTCTCTGGCTGCGCTTGTATCCAGTTCTTCGCACAGGGAGATGAATTCGTCCCGCTCCAAACTGTTAATCCGAATAAGTAGCTGTGAGTCTTTCTTGCCCGCTTTCTTCTTTCGGGGCTTCACCTGCTTTTCGGAAATACCTTCGTCGGCCATGAAAAATCCAATTCGCTGAGAACCAATTTTAGTATATACATTGTATATCAGAATGATATCGCTTTACCCAATCGCGTATTAGAATCAAATAAACCTGGCCTATTACAAACCATTGGTGCAAAGGTGTGCCGGCACAACTTCAGATACAAAAACGCCCCTGAACTCAGAGGCGCTCCTGCATAACTCCTGTAAACCGTCGGTCGACGGCCCGATGCTTAGCTGCGGGATTTGTTCCAGCGGCTGCGGATGCCCAATGCCAGCAGGCCAAGGCCAATCAGCGCCAGGGAACCCGGTTCCGGCACCTCCCTCACATCACCGACGGTGGCAACGTGACTGATCTCGAAATCATCAGACGGAAGATTGAAACCGGCATTCAGCAGGCTGGTGTCAATCACGGCCCAATCCAGATCCGCGTTGTTCTGGAACAGCCCCCACCAGGTGGCGTTCTTGATCATGAAGTACTCGGTTGCACTTGTGAGCTGGAATCCGATGAGCGTGGAACTACCATCAACCAACTGGTAGGACACCGTCTCGGTCTTTTCGTTGTAGGTTGCGCCTGCACCCAGCACACTTTCAATCCAGCACGCCTCTGCCGCTTCGCTGCTGCCCGGCCCGCAAGGTGACAAGCTTCCGGTCTGGGCTGTCAAAGGATCCAGATCACCGACATCAACGCCCCCGATCAGGTTTCCCCAAGCGGTACCCGCAAGCGACGCAGCCGCTACCAGCACCAAGGACTTTGAGAACGTTTTCATTTGTGTATCTCCATTTTCCACACATTGCCTGTTAATGATCAGCGTTCAAACAGACATTCCCTATTTGCACGTATCACGCGTGACAGTCAGGGTTCCAACCGCGGCTTTTCACATAACCTGGAAATGACTTCTTCCTGTGGGAAAGCATAGGTCGAGCCAACATATCGCCGCCCCGTCAAAACAGTGGGTTAGCGAGGGCTCAATCGCATTCTTACCGGGGAACTGACCAATAACTGTAAGAAACTTCGACGGTTCGTGATAACACGATGGCGGCGCGCGCGATCGCCGCCCTGATATCCGGCGGGGCTGAAGGCAAAGCCACCAGATGTCAGCAATTTATACAGAAAAGGATTTTCCGGCGGAGAGTGTTAATTGCGTCACAAATTTACAACAAAACCCATCACAAACTCTTCTCGATAATTATTGAAAAGCGCGCAACCATGCTGGTTTCAGGTCGGGTTGACCTCACGCAGACACCGAAGGCGTCAACCAAGCCACACCTTTGCCCCAAGGCTCAGGCCTACCATCTCCTCAACAGATCCTGCGGCAGAGAGCGCTGCAACGACCTACAACAATAATGGAGTATTGTCATGATGTACCGCACCCGCGGCTGCCATTACGCATCCCCGTTTCAACTTGCCCGACCCTCTCGCAAGACGCTTCTCGCCCTGGCATTGACGGCAGCAGGCCTCTCTGGCTGTGGTGGAGACGAGCAATCAATCAACGACACGGACCGCTCGGCCGGCGAACTCTATTTCAGCTACCCTGCCGCGAATCAGGCAGCTGTGCCGGTGACGGCGCCGATGTTCATGCGCTTCACCCGCGAGCTGACCATGGACGAGAGCGAGCTGGCACCAGACATGCTGCAGTTGCAGAGTGATCAGGGTGATGTGGTTACCCTGACCGACGTCACCATGACCAGCGGTCAGCGCGGCATTGCCGCACGCCCTGCGGAACCTTTGAAGCCTGGCACACGATACACGCTGACCAATCAGGGGCTCTCTACCCGTATGGGAGACATCAAGCTGCCCGGTGGCGGAATCTCGTTCACGACGGCGCCCGCCAACAACGGTCCTTTACTGGATCGCACCGAGGGCAGTAACGGCTTCCGGGTCGCCCGCTTTATCCCGACCGGAGACGACATCTACCCGGCCACCGACATGTCGGCCCTGCGCATTCAGTTTACCGAGCCGCTGGATGAGAGTTCCCTTCGATATGGCGAAACCATCAGCCTGTTAAATGCCGATGGTGAACCGGTGCCTGCACAGATGTATGTTCAGGGGCACCGCGTGACCGTGGATCCGGAGGAAGATCTGGATCCGGAGCAGACT
>JAEPMM010000135.1 GCA_017643965.1 Marinobacter sp. | reverse complement strand
CACGCAGTTTGTCCTGCACCTCGGCAATGTGGCGGGCGCCCGGAGACAGTTCCGGATTCAGCGTCAGCACCCCTTCCAGCTTCAGGTTGAAATGCCCGGCGTAACGGGTAAAGGCATCGTGGTAGGCAAACAGGCTGATGTCGGCCAGCGGCTCCAGACGGTGGCGGATGTTGTCTTCGGCTTCCCGCAGGGAGGTTTCGAAGTGGGCGAGATTGGCATCCAGGGCCTCGGTGTCGGCACCTTCAAGCTGTGACAGTGCCCGGTGGATATCCTGTGCCATGTCCAGCGCCAGTGCCGGGTCGAGCCAGATGTGCGGGTCTTCGCCGTCGCCGTGATCGTGGGCGTGGGCGTCGTTGTGATCGTCGTTGTGGTCGTCGTGATGGCCATGATGGTGTGCATCAACAGCCTCTGCTTCCGGTACCTCATCACCGTGCATCAGCGATACCGCTCTTGCCTTGAACTCCTCGCCGCCGAGCAGGCGCGACAGGAAGGTTTCCATTTCGGGACCCACCCAGAAAATGACGTCGGCGTTTTCCAGGGCCCGGCGCTGGGAGGGGCGCATGGTGTAGTTGTGGGGGCTGGAGCCTGCGGGGACCAGGCTGGTGACTTGTACATCGTCTGGTGCAACCGCTTTGACCAGCAGTTCGACCGGTTTGATGGACGTAACCACCTGAGTGGCCGCCAGGGTGGACAGCGGTCTGAGCAGCGCAGCCAGTCCCAGCGCAACGGCGCCGGTACGAGAAAGATTGGACATGGTGGATCGGGCTCTGATTCTGAATTGATACGTTATAATATAACAATCGCACTGACAGGGAAAGGCTGTGTGGCGTTGCCCTCATGCGAAATTGCTCCCGGGCCGTTATAATGCGTGGCTTTCCAGTCGGCCACTTATCTACCAGGATTGTTTCATGACCGTACGTACCCGAATTGCCCCGTCACCCACCGGTGATCCACACGTTGGTACCGCCTTCGTGGCCCTGTTCAACCTGTGCTTCGCCCGTCAGCACGGTGGCCAGTTCATTCTGCGTATCGAAGACACCGACCAGGCCCGCAGCACCGGCGAGTCCGAGCAGGACATTCTGCGTGCCCTGCGCTGGCTCGGTCTGGACTGGGACGAAGGTCCGGATGTGGGCGGCCCGCACGGCCCCTATCGGCAATCCGAGCGTAAGGACTCCTATCGTCAATACGCCCTGGACCTGGTGACCGCCGGTCACGCCTTTTACTGCTTCCGCACCCCGGAAGAACTGGACGCAATCCGCGAGGAGCGCAAGGCCCAGGGCCTGAATCCGGGCATCAAGGGCGATCTGGAGCTGCCCGAGGAAGAGGTGAAGCGTCGTCTGGACGCCGGCGACCCCTATGTGATTCGTATGAAGGTGCCAGATGAGGGCGTGTGCGAGATCCGCGACATGCTCCGTGGCACCATCGAGATCGACTGGTCCCAGGTGGACTGCCAGATCCTGCTGAAATCCGACGGCATGCCCACCTACCACCTGGCCAACGTGGTGGACGACCACCTGATGGACATCACCTACGTGCTGCGGGGGGAGGAGTGGATCAACTCCGCACCCAAGCACAAGCTGCTGTACCAATACTTCGGCTGGGACATGCCCGAGCTGTGCCACCTGCCGTTGCTGCGCAACCCGGACAAGAGCAAGTTGTCCAAGCGCAAGAACCCCACCAGCATCAATTTCTATGAGCGCATGGGCTTCCTGCCGGAGGCGGTGACCAACTACCTGGGCCGCATGGGCTGGTCGATGCCCGACGAGCGGGAAAAGTTCACCCTCAACGAGATGATCGAGAACTTCGACATTCAGCGGGTATCCCTGGGTGGTCCGGTGTTCGATGTGGAAAAACTGCGCTGGCTGAACGGCCTGTGGCTGCGCGAGGACCTGAGCGACGACCAGTTCGTGGATAAGATGCGCCACTGGTGGTTCAACGAAGACGCCCTGCGGGCGCTGATTCCGCACATCAAGGGCAGGGCGGAAGTGTTTTCCGATGTGGCCCCGATGGCGGCGTTCATGTTCTCCGGCATGCTCAACCTCAAGCCGGAAGACTTCGCCCATAACAAGCTGGAAGAAGCCCAGATCAAACGGGTGCTGCAGTTCACCCTGTGGAAACTGGAGGCCCAGCGCCACTGGAGCAAGGACAACATCTTTGCCGACATCAAGACCCTGGCCAAGGCCATGGACCTGAAAATGGGCGACTTCATGTTCTCCATCTTCGTGGCCATTGCCGGCACGCCGAATTCCTGGTCGGTGATGGATTCCATGGCGTTGCTGGGTCCGGATATGACCCGTTCGCGGTTGCGCCACGCACTTGACGTGATGGGAGGCTTCTCCAAGAAAGAAACCAAGAAAGTGGAGAAAGAATACGCCGCGTTGCTCGCGGAATAACCGCTTTGTTGAAGAAGTGAACGGAATGAACAGGGAAGTTCAGAAAACTGAAAAAAATGGAGATTAAAGGTTGACGCCCATAGGGCGGATCCTTAATATACGCAGCCGTTGAGGGGCCATAGCTCAGCTGGGAGAGCGCAACACTGGCAGTGTTGAGGTCAGCGGTTCGATCCCGCTTGGCTCCACCAATTTCTAGTCCCCTTCGTCTAGTGGCCTAGGACTCCGCCCTTTCACGGCGGCAACAGGGGTTCGAACCCCCTAGGGGACGCCAATACGGCTTGACGGTTTAGTCCACCGGAAAGCCATCAAAAAAACCGCCTTCGGGCGGTTTTTTTGTGTCTGGAGAAAACGCCGCCCCGGTAGGGGCTGCCTGGCTCAGCGGGCGGCGATCGCGCCTTTGCCAACCCCTTCGTACGCTTTCACCCGAATGCTATCCTCCGGGAACTCCGCTTTCAGCTCATCCGCCATGTGCGCGGCAATCAGTTCAACCGTGGTGTCGGTGGTCATCATGTACACCCGCTGCTCTGGCAGGGTGAGCGCGAACTCGCCCTGATTAGCCTCGTACTCGAAGGTCACGTAGGCCACGCCGTTCTCGTCCACCCAGCGACCGCTGACGTCTTCTTCCGAGCCGACATAGATGTCACACCACAAGGTTGCCCAGCGCTTCTCCAGGTCGTAGTCCCGGTGGCCGTTGCGATCGATACGGATGGGGGAGCGGTGGCCGTGGGCGATGCGCTGGCAGTTACCGAGGTGCTTCTTCAGGCCATGGACATAGTGGTAATAGCAGCCTTCGATCACTTCCTCGCGCAGGTGAATCTGCACATCGGTCACGTTACCCGGCAGCACCGCCAATAATTCCCGCTCCAGCAGCGCCGCCACGGCGGAGGGCACCACGCGCTCGGCAGACAACCAGACAACGGCCTCATCCGGCCCGCGGTGGACAATGCGTGAGCCGTCGGTGAGTGTCCAGGTGAAGGTGTCTGGCTTTTCCTCGGTCCAGGCAACGCCCTCGTAGCCCCGGGGCACCACCAGGCGGTGGTCCACCAGCTCGTCGATCACCCGCTTGATGGTGCGTTTCACATTGCTGAAATCGAACACCATGCCCTGCTCGTCCAGTTCACCGCCCAGGACCACATCGGCAATCCAGCTCTCACCCACCAGACCCCGGTTCGGATCCAGGTAGGCAAAATCGATAACGGTCAGGTTGTCCACAAACAGGTGATTCATCGGGAAGTCCGAACAGGATGAGGTTGATTGATGGGCGGATTCTAGCAAAAATCCGGGTACGCGAGCAGTCTGTCGATGCGTCCGCGTCAATTTGCTGTCCCGTGGGAGGGCCACACCATAGACAAATCACCGAAGGCCAGCCATGAGCAATTCCCCGCACTGGTGCTGGCGGCGGGTGCCTCGCGACGTATGGGGCGCAGCAAGACCCTGCTGGAAACCGGGCAGGGTACGCTGCTGGATCAGGCGATACGGCAAGCCAGGCTGATGAGTGGCCGGGTGACGGTGGCCACCGGTGCCGGGTATCCGCTGATGCGCTTTCGCGGTCGGGTTCAGCCGGCGTGCTGGTTGCCGGTGGCGGATTGGCGTGAGGGAATGGCTGCCTCGTTGCGGGCGGGAATTGGTAGCCTGGGGGCAGACGCCCGGGGCGTGTTTGTGGTCCTGGCGGACCAGCCGTTACTGGATCCGGCCGCGCTGATGGCGATGGGAAAGGCCGCGCGTTTCATGCCGGATCAGCCGGTAGCGGCGGATTATGGCGGCCGGCCCGGGGTGCCTGCCTGGCTGCCGCGCTGGTTTTGGCCAGACATTCTGGCCCTGGAGGGTGATTGCGGGGCGTCGTCGGTGCTGTTGGCCGCCGGTGCCACCCGTGTGGAGATCCCCGGGGTGGCAGACGATGTCGACACTCCGGTGGACTGGGCGGCGGTCCGGCTGCAGCTCAGCCGAACAGACCCGACAACCAGGCAATGCCGACGGTAAAGACGCCCAGGCTGACCGCCAGCCCCAGGGTATAAAGCTTCGAGGTCGCGGCGCGCTGCTGCGCCACGAACAGGTCGATGGTGCGCTGGGCGATGTCTTCCGCGGTTTCCCGGGAGATCTCGTGGGCCTGCTGGATGGCCTCCGATTGCAGGGTCTGCCAGAACTCGGTGTCGATGGTCTGCACGCTGGTGATGTGGTCCTTCAGCTCTGCCATGTGCTCACCGGTGAAACCGCTGTTGCGGGCCAGCTCTTTCTTCAGCTCGGCCAGTTCCCGGCCAAGATTCAGGTTCACTTCGGCGGCCACGTCGTCCCGCAGGTTGCGGGTGCGCTCATCCACCAGCTCGGAAACCGCCCTGAATTTTTCCTCCACCGCGGCGTCCTGTTTCTTGCTGGCATCGTCCAGCGCACGCTTGAGGTGGTCATACTGTTCATCAAACAGATCGCTCAGCAGCTCGTGCAGGCGGTTGTTGATGGGGGTTTTGACCGCCGAGCGGGCAATCTGATCGACCAGGTCGTCTTCGGCCTCGGCTTTCACCTCCGGCTCTTTGGCGACCACGATGGGCTCCTCGGAGATCGCGCCCTGGGTCACATCCGTGTCGAGCTGGTCCAGCACCAGGCTCAGGCCCTCGGTCTGGGGCGGCTTGGTGAGGATGTTGTACACGCCGAAATTGCGGGCTTCCTCCATGAACGACGACGACTTCTTCGACGTGCACATAATGATGGGAATGCCGGCCGTGGTGGGATTGCCCTTGATGGCCTTGGTGGCTTCCACACCGTTCATGCCCGGCATCAGGTGGTCCATGAAAATCACATCCGGACGCTGGTTACTGTTGAGGAAATCCAGAGCTTCTTCCGCAGAACCTGCCATATTGACTTCCATGTCCCGGCTTTCCAGCAGTTTGCTCAGGGCAAATCGCGCTACCTTAGAGTCGTCTACCAGAAGTGCGTTCTTGATCGCCATGTCACAACCTCAACCTGTCAGAGCTTTGCGTTCATTATCGGGCTGATGACTTACCAGCCTTCCAGTTGCGGGCACTGGGTGGCCCGGTAACTCTTGTCCCGATAACACACACCGGGTTCTGTGGTGCGGGCGGTGAAGACTTCACCGGCCGCGGTGGTCAAGCGGACCTGGCCGTAGGGTTCGCCGAGTTTGAAGGTGGCTTCAATGGAGCTGCCATTGGGGTTGCGCAGCAGGCCCTTGCCGTGGAACTTGCCCTCAATGTATTCGCCTTCGTATTTTTTGCCGTCGGCAAACACCTCGGCACCGTTGCCGTGGAAATCGCCGTTGGAGAACTCGCCCTCGTAATGCCGGCCATCGGGGTAGGTAAGGCTGCCGCTGCCGTGGAACTCGTCATCGCGGAAGCCGCCCACGTACAGCATGCCATCGGCGGTGGTCATCGAGCCGTGACCGTTCAGCCGGCCCTGTGCCCACTGGCCGGTGAGGATATCGCCGTTCTCCAGGGTGAGCGTGCCCTGGCCGTGAAACTGGTCGGCCACGAACTGGCCGGTGTAGCGGTTGTTGTCGGCGCTGCGCCACTCGCCTTCGCCCTCGCGGCGGCCCTCGTTCCAGTCGCCGCTGTAGCGGCTGCCGTCGGGGTACCAGGCGGTGCCTTTGCCGTGGAACTGGCCATCCACAAAGTGCCCTTCATAGCGTAGGCCGTTGTTGTCTTCGTAGCTGCCGTCGCCGGTGCGTACGCCGCCAATCCAGCTGCCATCACGGAAGTTGACGGTGGTGTAGGCTTCCAGCTTGCCGACCAGGGTTCTGTTCTGGCCTGCCTCCATGGCGACCGTCTGGCTCCAGGGTTTGAAGCCGTCCTTGCTGATGGTGACCTCATAGCGGCCAGGATCCAGTTCCAGATCGAGGCGGGTGGCGCCGTAATCGCGACCATTGATAGTGACTTTGTCGCCCACCACATTCGAACGCAGCACCAGTTTGCCGGTGGTTGGGGGTGGTGCCACGGGCTCCGGGGCGACGTCGGTGCGGGTGTTCATGGCGGAGGGTGGCTCGGCCAGCGCAACCACTGTCGGATTTTCCGGTATCGGGGCAATCGAGAAGGGCTCGGCGGTGATCGCCTCACGGGGCACGTCCACAACACTCGGGATGTCCTGCGGCGGCTCATACAGCTGCTCGGTTTCGGGTTCGGAGTCGGGCGCGGGTTCCGGGGCAGGCCGGGACTGTGTTGGGGCTTTGGTGCTGGCTTTGGCGCCGGTTTTGGCAATCTGGGCTTGCGGGGTTTCGGGTTCGGCGCTGAACGCGTCAACCAGCGGCATGTCCTCGCGCACCGAGGCAAACCCTGCCGTGACCAATAGCATGAGGGCCAGTGCGTTGATGAACAGAAGGGGTCTGAAATCGACCATGGGAAACCTCGCATTCCTGCATTCCGGACCCCATCATATTAACCAGTGAATGCAACGTTATGTAACAGAAAGTGTCTGAACTTAACGAGAATGCAGGCCGTATCACACTTTGGCCGGAAGCTGGTCATGATTGAGCTGTTCCCAGGAGCGCATATACACGTCGGCTTCGTATTCATAGGGCGAGCGGAACGGGGTCAGCACAAAATCGAACACCAGAAAGAAGAAGCCCACAGAGGCCCAGGCAATGGCCAGGGTGCTCAGGGTGGTGGCCTGAACTTCGGGGTTGGATTCCACGAAGTTCTGCAGCATGGGGATGAGATCAGAGGCCATGACCACCGGATTGAAGCTGGAGAGCACAAAAGGCACCCAGAAGGCGATAAACACCGGGAAAAAGCCGAACGACCAGAGAATTCGACGCAGCAGATAGACCGCCGCTTCGCGCCAGTAGCGCTGTCGAACCTCCGGCACCTTGCGGATCTGCTCGATGTAGCGGCGGCGCTCGGCCCACCAGGCAGCAACTTCCGGAGCCTGAACGGAACCCTTTCTCGGGGTGGTATGGCTGTCTGCAATGGTCATGGATTCGGGCGCTACCTTCTGGTTACAGGACGGATGCATGATAATCGATAGACCGTGTTACCCTACAACCCTCAATTTGTTAACGACAGGATAGACTGAATGGCCGCTGTGATCGACAACGCAACCCATCCTGCTTTCGAGAAGCTTCGCAGCCACCAGATCGGCACGCTGAATGTGACCGTGGAAGAGTACCGCCACCGCAAAACCGGGGCGCGACACCTGCATCTGGCCGCCGATAATGACGAGAACGTCTTCTTTGTGGCGCTGCGAACCTTCCCGATGGATTCGACCGGCGTAGCGCACATTCTGGAACACACGGCGCTGTGCGGCAGCGAGCGGTACCCGGTGCGGGACCCGTTTTTCATGATGATCCGCCGTTCCCTGAACACCTTCATGAACGCCTTTACCAGCAGTGACTGGACCGCCTATCCGTTTGCCAGCATGAACCGCAAGGATTTCGACAACCTGCTGTCGGTGTATCTGGATTCGGTATTTTTCTCCAAGCTGGATCCGCTGGATTTTGCCCAGGAAGGCCATCGCCTGGAATTCGACAAGCCGGAGGATCCGTCAACGGATCTGGTCTACCGCGGCGTGGTCTACAACGAGATGAAAGGGGCGATGAGTTCCGCTACCTCGCAGTTGTGGCAGAACCTGTCGAGCCACCTGTTTCCGACCACCACCTACCATTACAACAGTGGCGGTGAGCCAGACCACATAGTGGATCTGGAGTATGAAGATCTGGTGAAGTTCTACCGCCACCATTACCACCCCAGCAACGCCATTTTTGCCACCTACGGCGACATTCCCGCCCATGAGCACCACGAACGCTTTGAAGAGCTGGCGCT
>JAEPMM010000046.1 GCA_017643965.1 Marinobacter sp. | reverse complement strand
GCGATGCTGCTGATGGTGATCATCCTGGTGATCCTGGGCATGATCATGGATGCCTTTGGTGCGGTGATCCTGGTCACGGCCACCGTGGCCACCATTGCCTACAGCAGTGGCATTCACCCCATTCACTTCTGGATGGTGACCCTGGTGGCGTTCGAGCTCGGCTACCTGAGCCCGCCGGTGGCGCTCAACCACCTGCTGACCCGACAAGTGGTGGGCGAAGCGGAAGTGCTGGCGGCGCAACAGGAAGAGGGCACGTTCTATCAACGCCACGAGCGCATCATCATGCCGCTGATTGCCATGGGCATCTCGCTGGTGCTGGTGGCGTTCGTGCCGCTGCTGTTCTACGCCTGATAGCATTTTTGGGCTTGTATCATCGGAAATCCGGAGCGGGTGCGCTGGCACCAAGGCTCCGGAAGTATTACCGCTCTGCAGCTCGCTCCTCACGGCACTCATAAGAGCCCATCTCAAACTCCCGGCAGATCCAGGGCCGGTTGTCATAGATGGTGCACATGAAGGTTTCCCGGTCCAGAGCCGAGCACCAACCATCGGCTAATCGCTTCATGGTTTCACCGCCCCATTCATCGAACGCAATATGTCGCTCGGGGACCCCGGTATCGGAAATGATCATGACTTCGAGACGACAGCAGCAGGCTTCGCAATTCGAGCAGGAAATGTCCGGGGTGGTTACGTTTTTCAGGGGAATCGTCATGAATACGGGATCGGCTCAGGGTCGGCATGGGGCTTCGGAATTCGCCATCCTATCAAAACGCCGGGGTGGGTGCGTGGCCGTTGGCCCGCCACTATCGACTTTGCTGGTCAAATGCCCTTGCGGCGTCCCGCTCTCCGGGCGCGTAGTGCTGTTGCAGTAAGACCTCAATCTGGCGGTCTTTCTCCGCCTGATCCAGGCCGGCGTTGTCGATCAGGCGTTTTTCCGCCTGAAACGCCTGGTAGCGCTCTGCCCACGCATTCTCGAACTCTGCCAGCTCGGCTTGCGCTTCCGTCCGGGGCTCACCGCGCTCCGTGGTGCTGTCATCAGCCCCGCTCCCGGTGTCCGGTTGACCGTCGTCGGTGTATGCGAACAGCCGGGCGGAAAGCTCCGGCCCGAACCATTCGTCACGCAACTGAGTGAGCTGCACCTGGGCCTCCTGCTGGTCGGCCATGGTGGTGACCGGTCCGAGTTCCTTCATCAGGCGGGCCTCCTCCTGTTCCAGGCGATAGAGGTGGGTGATGATAAACGCCAGGTCTTCCGCCTCCGGCGTGGACAGCTCGCGTTCGATCAGGGTGGTGAGGGTGTCGAGGTCCTCGCGGGCGAGGTGTTCCGGCATGCTGGCCACGAAGGCATCGATGGCGGCACGGCCCTCCCAGTCGAGAGTGAAGTCGTACTGGAACGCCGGCGCGACGCTGTTCTGAAACACCTCGCGCAGGTGTTCGAGTTCTGCCTCCTGCAACCCGGATGCCGGTTGAACCGCTGTGTCTTCTGCACCTTGTTTGGCGGTTGCCGCTGTCGCAAAGACCGGGGCCTCGGCTCCGGGCCCCGGCTCCCGGCGCTCGGCAGGGTTCGACGAAGCCGTATGTGGCCCGACGGCGGGCGCCGGTTGCACGGTGCGGTTATCACTCTCCGGCACGGCATAAAAGACATAGGCCAGCAGCAGGCAGACACTGCCGATCCCAAGCAGGGCGGCGCCTGACCGTATTCTCGCTGACCCGCTGTGTGCCGCCATGGTTTGTTCAATCCGTAGGCCGGGTAACGTGTTGTTCGTTGAACACGATCGAGGCGTTGTCGGCGAGTTCCTCGAGTTTCTTGTCCAGCTTCTGGCTCACCAGTTCCGCCCGGATCATCTCCCGTTCTTCCTCGTAGCTTTGCTTCGCCATGACCTGCTTGTCAATCACCTGAACCACCTTCCAGTAGCCATCCTGGAACACCGGGTCGTCGGCAAACTCGTTCACAGCCAGTTGCCGCACGATGGCGTTCACTTCCGGCGCAATGTCGGTATCCCGCAGCCACGGCGTCTCGATCACATCTTCATCGCTGGCGCCTGCATCGTTACCGGCTTTGAGGGCGCCCAGGAGCTTCATCGCTCGGTCCTGGTCTGTGGTACGCCAGATCATGAAGCGGTACATAGCCTGCTCCCGCTGCTCATCGAAGCGCTGGCGTATCTCGGTTTCGTCGATCTCGATCGCGTCCATCAGCTGTTTGACATATAGCTGTGCCAGCAGGGTTTTCTCGGCCATCGCCAGTTCCACTTTCACCTGCTCGGATTCGTGCAGGCCCTGGCGGGTTGCCTGTTGCGCCAGCACCTCCGTCATCACCAGATCTTTGGCCGTTTGCTGGCGGTTCATCTCGGCGTCGAAGCCGTCGTCGTAGGCTTGTCTTTCGCTGTTGTCCTGCGCGCGGGATCCCAGCAGGAAATGGTAGAGGTTCGCCCCGAGTGGCGTACCGTTGACCGTGGCGAACACCTCCGGGTTTCCGGCATGGTATTGCTGGGGGGATTGCGGTTGTTCGTCGGCCTGCAGGCAACCGGAAAAAACCAGCAGAAGGCCAAGCGCCGGGGGGCACACCCGTTTATTCATTGATTGCCTCGACTTGAAAAAGGTGACAGTTCCCATACGAAAATGAGCAAGCCAGTTTGCCTGGCTTGCTCATCCGGAGTTCCCTGTCCTGAAGTGCGTCAATCAGAGTGTAACGCGCCGTGAATTACAGGAAACGCCTGACGTCGTCGTACACGCCTTTCCAGACCATCAGCGTCAGGTGACCCACGCTGGAAGTGCGGAGGCTGTTTCCGCACTTTGCATTGGTCTGCGGGATGATGATTTCGTCAAGGGCGGACCACAGGGACACATCGCACCCGCGGCCGTTGAGAGACTGCAGGAACGACGAGTTGTAACGCATTTCGGAACAGGCCGGGCTCCAGCAGCCATACGCCCAGGCAGTGCCCTTGTGGGGCGTGCCGAGTGTGACCAGGCGGTTGGTTGCCGCAGAGCCACCCTCGAACACCCGGTACCAGCGTGAGACCAGGCCGCCGTTGGAGTGGGCAATGATCTTGGCCTTGCGCCAGCCATGGTTCGGGCGGATGTTGTTGACGAACGCCTTCAACTCCCTAGCGCTGGTCTTGTTGCTTTTGCCCAGGCTGTTGTAGCCGAACTTGTAGAGCGCGCAGGCGGGCGTGCCGTCGTTCTTGAAGCGGTTGATCATCACGTCAAACTGGAATTTCCAGCCTGAATAACCGTGAACGAACACGATCGGGTCGGCGTTGCAGGCTGCCTGTGCGGAGCCGGCAAACAACAACGATGCCAGCAATGCCAGCATGGACAGCTTTTTGATGGGGTTGATCATGGGGTTGTCCTTTGTTGTATTTATTTTTAACGCGTGTGTCTTCTGAAACGCTGAATCTACAACCATGGCATGCCCCCACCGGACCGGAATCCGGACGGTTGGGGCCACGCCAGTTGGTCAAATTTAGACCAGCGCCAGCGTTATCAGCCATCACCCGAATGGGGGATACTGGTCAGGATGTGACCGGCGTCACGAATCAGAGGTGTGGCATTGAGCCGGTGATCTGTTGCTCGACCACTGCGCAGCCCTCGCTGCCTGCCAGTCAATCGGTCAACAACGCACTGCGCCATCTGCCAGTCGGTCTCTGTGGTTCAATCCTGGTACCGGAGGTGGGCATCGGTCACCCGCAGCAGCCGGGGCCAAGCCCAGAGTCAGCAGCGCGACCAGCGCCAGAACGATCCTCACCACGTTCCGAAGTGGGTGATTGCCGATTGGCATCGTCAGACCTACCTGCCGTGCTGCCCTGCAGATTGCATCCAGCTCAGTGTAAAAACACCTCGCCGACCTGCGCAGCGCTTTTTCTCAGACCCCGGCGGGTTCCTGAGTTAACCGCTCCCAGGTTTGAATCATCAGTTTTTTGCCGGTACCCCAGCGATACCCGCCCAGCGCGCCACTTTGCTGAATAACCCGGTGACACGGTATCAGCAGCGCCACCGGGTTCGCGCCAATGGCGTTGCCCACCGCACGGGCGGAGTTGGGGGCATCCAGCGCCCGCGCAATCTGAGCGTAGCTAGCCAGCGCGCCCGGAGGTATACGCAACAGGGCCCGCCACACTGCGATCTGGAAATTGGTGCCGCCAACGTGGAGCGACAGTGGCCGGTGCACCGACCCCGCATCGCCGGAAAAAAGTGCTTCGATCACCCGGCGCGGTGCCTCGGGGTTTTCCCGAATGACACTGTGCGGCCAGGCCCTTTGCAGATTCGCCAGCAACGCGTCCAGGTTCTGAGAGTCCATGAATTCCGCGCGGCACACACCGCGCGGCGTGACAGCCACAAACATCGGCCCCAGTGGGCTGAGATGCACGCCGTATTCGATCTCAAGCTGCTTTCCCTGGGATTTGTACTCGCCGGGGGTAACCGCTTCCAGCTGCACAAAATGATCATGGAGCCGGGAACTGCTGCTTAACCCGAGTTCAAGTGAGGCGTCGAGCAGGGAGCGGGACTGAGCCAGCAAGGTCTTACCACGTTCCAGGGTAAGAACCTGCAAAAAGCGCTTCGGTGTGGTGCCGGCCCACCGACAGAACAGTCGCTGAAAGTGAAACGGACTCAAATGCACATGGGCGGCAACCTCTTCCAGGCCGGGTTGTTCCGGGGCGTGATCGACAAGATACGCCATGGCGCGTGCGATTCTGTCGTAGTCTGTCATGGCGCAATCTCTCAATCACGATGTATGGAGGCACTCACTATCGTAAAAGGGTCGGCGCTGATTGCCGACCCGAATCTTGCGGTATCGCAGCTTGTGCCCTGGTTCAGAAGTGTCCGTAGCAGCGAGGCAGAAATCTACCCGCGTCGAAGTTCGCCAGGCCGGCTATCTGGCCATAAACCGCTGGTAAACCGACTCGTAGCGCTCGGCGGAGGCCCCGCTCAACGTCGACTGATACAGTTCCTTTGCCCGGGATTGCACCTTGAGTTCGGTAAATCTTACGTTCAACGATTCGATGATATCCCGGCCCCGGTCATCCCGAGTGCAGGCATAATGCAGTTGGCTGTATTCCGGCGTCTCGGTCAGCGGTCTGAAGGTGAAAGCCTTACTGGCCCTCTGGTCGGGTGTTAACTGATCCAATTCGGAGGGGGTGCCCAGTATGGCTACCAGTCTACCGGTCAAAAGCATGCGGGCCAGCACTTCATTAGTCCTCGCACTGCCATACAAGTCAGTATTCCCCGGGTTGTCTTCCTCGTAGGTCCGCAGTAGATCGTCCACCGGTTTACTGTATGTGCGATGTTTCAGATACCCGATAGGGCCAAATCCGGAGCTCAGCACGGCAACAAGGCTGACAGGTCGGGTGGGGTCAGACTGATCGCGGGGCAATCTGGCCAATGCGTCTGTGCGGACGATCAACCCCTGTGACAGCATGGGAATAATCGGTTGGGAAAAGTAAAAGAAAGGCTCTCTTTCCGGAGTTTTGATCAGTGCCTGTGAACAGAATGACCTGCCCAGTTTGGCGTTGTGCAGGATCCGAGAATAGTTTGCCTGAGCGAATCGATGATGGTACTCGGGCAAACCTTCGATCAGGTCATTGTGCAGTTGGTCGAAATAGCCATAGTCGCCCCTGTCTGGATGCTTGTAAAAGGGCGGAAAGTAGGGGGCCAGCCATTCAACGACCTCCCTTGATTCGGTGTTCTCCTGGCTTCTAGCGGTTTCCATCAGGCCAAGCAATACAACCACTGCCACCAGCAGGCCCTTCAAGAGAAGCGATTCAACGGCCGCCGGGGTGCGCCTGTGCATTGGATAGATCCTCGCAAGGGGTTAACGCCATACCAATCACAGCGTCTGAGACACCAAGCGACTCGGCCAGGTGCAACCCTACGGAAGGTTGCGGTGCGTCTCACGCATCCGCTGGCCTTATTCGTAAATTATGGCTGCGACTGGGACAACTGGCCACATACCAATACACCCTTGACTTGTTATGGCTGTCGAGATTAAAACCGGGAGTCGCTCTCACAAGGGATTCCGTCGCGATCGCCATCCATCTTTGTGTTCGGGCAGTTTCTTGTGAAAAACTCAGCTTCGGCTCTGGATGTCATTTGACTGCAATGCTGGCGCCCGTCACAACTGAAACTGGTTTGGGAGCTATAAACAGGCGCTTCCTTGGGAACCTCAGTCTTTCCAGACCAGCGGATCGTAGGGCTAGGCGTAGAATTTACGTTATTTTCGTAGTAGCTCCAGGCCCCGAAACCGAAAAGAGCGAGAAGAAGAATTTTTTTCAAACTCACGATCCTAAGTTGATTGCGCTATAACGCTTGCAGCATGCGCGCCCATGGAATGGAGCTGAAGGCGCAATGTAGTGGGCGTCGCCGTGCCTGCACTGGTTAGGTTTCGGCGAAACTCAGAATACGCTCTACTCTCTTCGTTCCCAGATCACAGCTCTCGAGATAAAGCTCATGACTTCCAACATGACTTGAATACTGCTCCAAATAGGGAATGTTCTCGCCTTCGTAGCAGTAATATTCCATCCAAGCCTTATCAAACTCTTGCTTCTCTTTCTCCGAGAGGTGGGGCCGGAAAAGCCTGATAGCCTTTGAGTGCTCCTTAAACGATTTGTGTAAAACCGTGTATGCATCCTCTTCATCAGCTATGTGCGGGTCGAATGCATTTAAAGCATCGGCAAAGGCTTCCTGTAACCGGATTCCCGCCAACTGCCGAGCTTGGCTCTGACTATTCTCTCGATCTCTAGATTTGGCTAAGAAGTGATTAACTACCGCGGTAACAAGGATTCCGAAGAGAGCCCCTAGCGAAAAGCTACCGATACTGAACATGCTAGCTCCTTGGAAAACCTAACGCCGAAGCACAGCGGCGACCTTGGAGTGGCGACGAAGGAGCCACGTAAAGGGCGTCCGGCGGCCACCGGCCGCGTACTGATGCGCCTTGTTAAATGGCCCTGGGCACACGGTCCGCTTGAGCCACAGTTCGATTGAGTTGCCGGAGTTTGTTTAGAGAGACTTGAAACTGACCATTACTCGGTAGCCGTTTACCTGTGAACTGCTCCCAAACAAGGGTTCCTGGCCCGTTGTAAATTTCTTCGAATGTTCCGTCACGCAGAATCTTGATGATGATCGTATGCTGCGGCTGACTCCGGAACGCAACAGAGTTTGACTGCGTAGCCTTGATCTCAACTTCCAAACCGGTTTCGGTGACGGCGTCATAGCCTTTGTTGGACGCTGTCTTAAGCTCCAGATTGTAAGCGTCGGCCACGAGGCATTCACCCAAACTGCCAACCATATGACCATCCGGGGTGAAGTGCCTGCCCGGAAACATATCTTCTAACTCATTGACCGTGGCATAGAGCTGCTTGACCAAGGCCTGGAATTTATCGTGATCGATCATAAACATTTAACGCCCGCCATCACCGGGACAAAACCGCAGCGAAGCGGAGGTTTTGGCATCCGGTGCATGGCTTGGTTATACGATGTTCCAGCTTTGGGTACTGGATTCCCACGAGTAATCATAGGATCGCTTCACGATTTTGCCTAAAGACCGAACACTATACCCAACTCGCAGCCTATATTTTTCGAGATTCTGGACCACAGCAGGTGGAATGCCATTGTCTATGAGGTACCTCTCCGTCGGAAAATCTCTAACTCTCGAGTCGCCAATTTGGAGATCGATTGCTTCATTGAACAGCCTGGGTATTTCTAGCGTCTCATTACTACCGACCAGTTGGGCGAACAGAAAGAAATTTTCCGCCTCAACACCACCAACATTCCGATAACAGATCCGAGTTTGGTGAACATTTTGACCTGTTGGAATTAGAGTGGCTTGGGCATTTTCCAAGAAAACCAATAGCTTAGGTTTATTTGCTTCTGCGAAAGCGCGAACATTAAGCAGATATCCATAAACCACGAAAGTCGCAGAGATCAGTGCGCCAGCGCTAGCCCAGGCACTAATCGTCAAACTGAGAAATTCTTTCTCATCTAAACCAAGCTGATCCATCCCGTAGGTGAGAATGGAAACGACTATGGCTATCAGTACTGAAATAAATCCAGGGATGAACATCAACTTTCCTTACGTATAACATTTGTATATGAGTCCCAATGATCACTTTTCCCCCGACTCATATCTCAATTCAACGATTCCCCAAAACTAGGCAGAAAACCCCATAAGGTCAATAAGTTCCGGGCGTTTTCCTAATTTCGGTCTCAAATAAAAACGATCACAAAAACCACTATCCGCGTTTTCGAATACCTCTCCATTCCACTGATCCAGAGGGGAAAATTACGGAGGTCCACAAACTTACCCAGTTCATGGTCGCAATGATCATTTTTCCTGGCTTTGCCTAGGTGGAGGGCTTTCTGAAGGCACAAAAAAAGCGCCGTGCTCTGGGAGCAGGGCGCTTTTTTCTGGAGCGGGCGGGTTTACAGCTTGGGCCCGGCTGCCACGATCGCGTCAGACACGTCAAACTTCTTGAAGTTCTCCACGAACTGGCCGATCAGTTCGGCGGCCTTGGCATCGTAGTCTTCCTTGCTGGCCCAGGTGTTACGCGGGTTCAGCAGGTTGTTGTCTACGCCCGGTACGTTCACCGGTACCTGCAGGTTCAGCGATGGCAGGTGCTCGGTCTCGGCGTCGTCCAGGTCGCCATTCTGGATGGCGGCGATGATGCCACGGGTGGTGGGGATACTGAAGCGCTCGCCCACGCCGTAGGAGCCACCGGTCCAGCCGGTGTTGACCAGGAACACCTTACTGCCGAATTCATCCATGCGCTTCATCAGCAGCTCGGCGTACACGCCGGCCGGGCGCGGGAAGAACGGCGCACCGAAGCAAGTGGAGAAGGTGGACTTCAGTTTGGAGGAGCTGCCCATTTCCGTGGAACCCACCAGCGCGGTGTAGCCACTCAGGAAATGGTAGGCCGCGGCTTCCTTGCTAAGGATGGACACGGGCGGCAGTACGCCGGTCATGTCGCAGGTCAGGAAGACGATGTGGGACGGTTCGCCGGCACGGTTCTCGATCACGCGCTTCTCAACGTGCTCCAGCGGGTAGGCGCAGCGGGAGTTTTCAGTGAGGGAGACGTCGGTGTAGTCCGGCTCGCGGGTGTCTTCGTCGATCATCACGTTCTCGACGATGGCGCCAAAGCGGATGGCGTCCCAGATGATCGGCTCGTTCTTCTGGCTAAGATCGATGCACTTGGCGTAGCAGCCGCCTTCGATGTTGAACACGGTGCCCGGGCCCCAGCCATGCTCGTCGTCACCGATCAGGAAACGATCGGGATCGGCTGACAGGGTGGTCTTGCCGGTGCCGGAGAGGCCGAAGAACAGGCAGGTTTCGCCGTCTTCGCCGACGTTGGCGGAGCAGTGCATCGGCAGTACGTCTTTCTCGGGCAGCAGGAAGTTCTGTACCGAGAACATCGCCTTTTTCATTTCACCGGCGTAGTGCATGCCGGCCAGCAGTACTTTGCGCTTAGAGAAGTTGATGATCACGCAGCCGTCGCTGTTGGTGCCGTCACGCTCGGGCACGCACTGGAAGTTGGCGGCGTTGAGGATCTGCCATTCCTGCTTGTCGGCGGTGTTGTAGCTGTCCGGACGGATGAACAGGTTGCGGCCGAACAGGTTCTGCCAGGCGGTTTCGGTGGTCATTTTCACCGGCAGGTAGTGTTCCGGGTCAGAGCCCACGTGCACGTTGGACACGAAGCGGTCTTTCTCGGTGATGTAGGCTTCAACGCGGTCCCAGAGAGCGTCGAACTTGTCGGCGTCGAACGGGCGGTTGATCGGTCCCCACTGGATGTCGTCTGCCGTGCTCGGCTCTTCGACGATAAAGCGGTCCATGGGAGAACGGCCCGTGCGTTCACCGGTACGAACCACCAGTGAACCGTTGGAGGCCAGTTGGCCTTCGCGTCTTTCCAGTGCCAGCTCGACCAGTCGTGCTGAACTCAGATCATTATAAGTGTTGCTCACTTCGACCTCGCCCTCGGGATGTCTTCATGATTGCTCAGGCCGCCCCCCAAAATTGGCGGAAATCTGAGCAATCGGGTCAATTCAGGCGCGCTATTATGCCAGAGACGCCGGTAAAAAACGACAGGCCGCAAAGCCGCGTCAAATCTCGCTTTCGGGCCAATCAGCCGTGGCGTCAGTGTAGCGTATGGCCGGTGAAAAGATGATCAATATCATTCCTATCGAAGCGATAGTGAGCGTGACAGAACTGGCAATCCATCTCGATGGAGCCCTGCTCCTCCAGGATGCTGTAGCACTCGTCACGGCCGATGGCTTCCAGCGCGCCCAGGGTACGTTCCCGCGAACAGCTGCAGCGGAAGGCGACCGGTTCGGCGTCGAACACCCGCACGGTTTCCTCGTGGAACAGGCGGTGCAGCAGGGTCTGGCTGTCCAGTTCCAGCAACTCTTCCGCTTCCACGGTGCGGGCCAGGTGGTTGATGCGGTCCCACAGGTCTTCGTCGTTGTCGCTGGTGCCGGGCAGGCGCTGCAGCAGCAAACCGGCGCAGGTGGTTTCATTGGCGAAGATGATCAGGCTGGTGGCCAGCTGCTCGGACCGCTCGAAGTATTCTTCCAGACAGCCGGCAAGGGTCTCTTCCTCGCGGGGGACCACGCCCTGGTAGCGCTGGCCGTCGTCCGGGGTGATGGTGATGGCCATGCGGCCTTCGCCCAGCAGGTTGTGGAAGGATTCTTCCATCACTGCGTGTTCATCAAAACGGGCCAGACCACGGATCATACGGTCGTGGCTGCATTCCGCCATCAGCGTGCGCAGCGGGCCTTCGCCCTGGGCCTGCAGTGACAGGGTGCCCTCGAATTTGAGGGTGCTGCTCATCAGTACGCTGGCCACCAGGGATTCGCCGAGGAGCTGGCGCACGGTGTCCGGGTAGGGGGCCTGGTTGACGATTTCCTGGTAACTCTCACCCAGTTGCACCCAGGCACCGCGCACCTGGCTGTGCTCGAAGATAAATCGCTGGAACTGGTCCTGGGATGCCATGGTGATGTCTCCTGAAAAAAATAATGTGATAAACGGGCAAAGGGAATACGGACTGGCTGGCCAATCGGGCGCAGCGCTGAATCAGATGTTGTTCTGTTCCCGGAATCGCTGGATGTCACGGCGGTCCTTCTTGGAAGGGCGCCGGGCCGGCGGCAGCTGTGCGGCCTGCATGGTTTTACGCTGCCACGCCAGATCCTCGCGACGTTTCACGCTGTCGTGGGTTTCGTGGTAAAGCGCCTGGGCTTCGGGGGCACCCCGGCGGCGGTCGCTGATGTCATCGACAATGATGATGCGTTCCTGCCAGCCCAGCCTGAGGGTGAGTTTGGCGCCGGTTTCCACCAGCCGTCCGGGCTTGCAGCGCTGGCTGTTGTAGTGAACCTTGCCACCTTCGATGGCTTCCTTGGCCAGGGAGCGGGTTTTGTAGAAACGCGCTGCCCACAACCATTTGTCGAGGCGGACTCGCTGGTCGTCAGTGCTGCTGGTAGCCGTCATGTCTCCTCACCTGATGAGCGTATGGCCATATTATAACCGGCTCATTCGCCTGATGGCAGGGGCTGTCGCTGGCGCAACGCCGGCAGGACTTCACTGAAGTGGTGGATAGAGGGAATCTCCGGGTGCTTTTCCCGGGCTTCCTGCTGGCTGTCGGGCGCCAGTATGGCCAGGCACTGGGCAATGCCGGCGGTGCGGGCGCTTTCCAGCACCGGGAAGCTGTCGTCCACCATCAGGGTGTGTTCCGGGTGGTAAGGCTCGCGGCCGGCCAGGTCGCGCCAGAATTCCGGGTCTTCCTTGGGCTTGCCCAGGTCGTGGCTGGAGATTATGCCATCCACCCGCGTGTCCAGTTGGGTGTGGCGAAGTTTCAATGCCAGCGGATCGGGGTGGCAGTTGGTGACAATCACCGAGCGCAGGCCGGCCTCGCGAACCGCATCTAGGAATTCGGTCACGAACGGGCGGTAGCCGATGCGATCCCCCACTTCCGCTTTCAGGCCGGTGATGTCCAGCTGCAGGCGGTCACTCCAGTAATCGGTGCAGTACCACTGCAGTTTGCCGCGCTCCGCCATGATCATCGGAATCAGGGTGTTGCGGGCTTCGTCGGGGCTGAGATCGTAATGCTCGGCGTAGCGCGCAGGCAGGTGCTCGAGCCAGAAGTGATTGTCGAAATGCAGATCCAGCAGGGTGCCGTCCATATCGAGGAACACCGTGTTGAGAGAGGACCAGTTCACCATAAACGAAAACAGCCTGAAGTGAGTGTCACTTCAGGCTGCCGAATCCGCCGGGGTTTGGCAAGCGGGGATATTACGGATCAGTTGCTGTCTTGCTGGACCGGCTCGGCGCGGCGGCCGGTGCGGCTGCAACCCAGGCAACGCACGAACGCAGCTTTGGCCGGTCCGACCACCAGCACTTCACCGGCTTCGCCGGCGTTACCGCCCAGGGCAGAGAACGGCAGGGAGACCAGGTAAACCGCGGTGCCTACGATAGTGGTGGCGAACAGCGCGGGGCGAACCAGCAGTGCGTCACCGGTCATGGCAAGCGCCGACGGCGTTTCGTCGATCCCCTGGGCGTGGCCAAGGGAGGAAAACGTGAGCAGGCAAACTGCCAGGGTGGTCATTACTGCGCGAGAAATCTTGCCGGTCATTTCGTGTGTCTCCTGAATCTTGCCTGTCTTTCCTGTACGTCGGCTTGGGAGCGCCGGGCTGCAGGCTATGTCTTATGAACTCTGATTGTAGCCGACGACTGTGGATACTCTGTTAACTATGAATCATATTTGCGCATTTTCAAACGAATTTCCTGTTTCACGGTGCGTCAGCGCTGGCAGCGACCGCAGTAAACCGTAGAGCGTTGGTTCATGCGGATCTCCTTCAGCGGGGTGCCGCATTCCGCGCAGGGCAGGCCGCCGCGCCCGTACACCAGCAACGACTGGGCGAAGTAGCCGGGCTTGCCGTCGCTGTTCACAAAATCCCTCAGTGTGGTGCCGCCCATGAGAATAGCCGCGCTCAGGGTTTCCCGGATGGTGTCCACCAGGCGGTTGTACCGGTCCAGGCTGATGCGCCCGGCCTTGCGTTTGGGGTGGATGCCG
>JAEPMM010000249.1 GCA_017643965.1 Marinobacter sp. | reverse complement strand
GCGGGTCCTGCAGGAGCGCACGTTCGAGCGCGTCGGCAGCAACCGGACCCTGTCCGCCGATGTGCGCATCATCTCGGCCACCCACAAGAATCTGGAGGACATGATCGGCAGTGGCGATTTCCGTGAGGATCTCTACTACCGCCTGAACGTGTTCCCCATCGAAATGCCGGCTTTGCGGGAGCGGGTGGAAGACATCCCCCTGCTGATCAACGAACTGATTTCCCGCATGGAAAAAGAGAAGCGCGGCTCTTTGCGTATGAACTCGGCTGCGATCATGAGCCTGTGCCGCCACGACTGGCCTGGCAATGTCCGCGAGCTGGCAAACCTGGTGGAGCGCCTGGCGATCATGCATCCCTACGGTGTGATCGGGGTTCAGGAGCTTCCGAAGAAGTTCCGCTATGTGGACGATTACGATGAAAACCGCCCGGTGGAAGATTCCGGCATGCCATCCGGCGTGCCCGGTCTTGTCGGGCTGGATGCGCCAGCGTTGTTGCCGGTGAACGGTCTGGACCTCAAGGATTACCTTTCCAACCTGGAGAAGCAGCTGATTCAACAGGCCCTCGATGAGGCCGGTGGCGTGGTTGCCCGGGCTGCCGAGAAATTGCGGATCCGCCGCACCACGCTGGTGGAGAAGGTTCGCAAGTACGGACTCCGGGAGGAAGAGGAGTCCGAAGACTCCTGATTCGGTTCCCATGACATAACGACCCATCGCCTACGTCAAACCTTCGTAACCACCTCTGCCCCAGGCCCACCTCAAAACGGGGAAACCGACATAAAACCGTCGTTTCCCCAGCGCCAAGTTTTCCTGATCTCTGAAAAATAAAGAAAAACGCAACTTGGCATGATGCTGGCTTAAGTCCCTGCAAACAAACCATCCGAAGAGTTTGACCCGTTGGTCGGGTGAGTCAGGGGACGCGTTTATGAGTCAGCTACATTTTGTTGTGCAGTCATCCACCAAGCAGGCCCAGGCCAACGCGGCGGCGGATGTGAACGACAAGGTTACCGCCCTGTTTCCACAGCAGGACGATGAAGCCGTGGACACAGCTCTGGAGCTCTTCAACCAGATGTCGCGGCAGATCACCGACTCCTACCGTACCCTCGAATCCCGCGTGAACCAGCTCTCCGGTGAACTGACTGCAGAATCGCTGCAGCGCCAGCAGGAGCTGGAAGAAAAAGAGCAACTGGCGGACCGACTCTCGACCCTGCTGAACGCGCTGCCCGCCGGCGTTGTCGTACTGGACAAACAGGGCGTGGTGACCCAGACCAACCCCGCCGCGATCGGCCTGCTCGGCGAGCCCCTCGACGGCGAGCGCTGGGTGGATGTCATCCGTCGCTGTTTCGCGCCACGTCGGGACGACGGTCACGAGGTGTCCCTGAAAGACGGGCGCCGGGTCAGCATTGAAATCCGCACCATGGAAAACCAGCCAGGCCAGTTGATCCTGCTGACCGATCTGACCGAAACCCGTCACTTGCAGGCGCAGCTGGCCCATGCCCAGCGTCTGTCGGCCATGGGCAAGATGGTGGCGTCCCTGGCCCATCAGATTCGCACACCCTTGTCCGCAGCAATTCTCTACGGTGGCCACCTCAGCCAGGACGATCTGGATGAGGAAATGCGCCAGCGCTGTGTATCACGGCTGATGTCGCGGCTGACCCACCTTGAGCAGCAGGTGCGGGACATGCTGATTTTCGCCCGCGGAGAAACCCGCCTGGCGGAGGAGCTGTCCGCGGAGACCCTGGCCAGCGCCGTGGGTTCCGCCCTGGACGGGCTCAAGCTGGCGCCGGAAGTTGACGTTCGGCTCGACAGCCATGTCAGTGACAGTCGATTGATGTGCAATCGGGACGCCCTGGTGGGCGCCTGTACCAATCTGGTGAACAACAGTCTTGAGGCTGGCGCCACCCGGGTGGTGGTCCAGCTTTTCCCCGCCGGCAATGAGCTGGTGATCCGGGTCGTGGACAACGGCCCGGGGTTTGATGCGGCGCAGTCCGGTCAGCTGATGGAAGCGTTTTACACCACCAAGTCCCACGGTACCGGGCTGGGGCTCGCCGTGGTGCAGGCTGTGGTGAAAGCCCATCAGGGACGGTTTGCCATTGAATCTCCGCAGCAGGGTGGCGCAGTGGCGACACTGGCCCTGCCGCTGGTTGGAAAATAACGAACAGTCATTGGAGGCAACCATGGCCAAAGCCCAGATTCTGATAGTTGAGGACGACCATGATCTGCGCGAAGCGCTGGTAACAACGCTGGAACTGGCTAAGTTCCGGGTGTGTGAAGCGGCGAATGCGCAGCAGGCCCTGGCCCGCCTGGCGGAGTCTCCGGTGGATATGGTGGTCAGCGACGTCAACATGCCGGGCCTGTCGGGCCATGAGCTGCTGGCGGAAGTTCAGCGCCTGTACCCCGGGCTGCCTATGATGCTGATTACCGCCTATGGCCAGATCAGCCATGCGGTGTCGGCCATGCAATCCGGTGCCATTGACTATCTGGTCAAGCCGTTCGAGCCTCAGGTATTGGTGGAGGCGGTCACCAGAGTGGTGGGCGGTGCCCGCACGAAACTGAGCGACGAGCCGGTGGCGGAAGATCCCATCAGCAAACGCATGTTCCAGCTGGCCGCGAAAGTGGCGGGCAGTGATTCCACCGTGATGATTTCGGGCGAAAGTGGCACCGGCAAGGAAGTGCTGGCCCGGTATATTCACCAACAGTCGCCACGGGCTGACCAACCCTTTGTCGCTATCAACTGCGCCGCGATTCCGGAAAACATGCTGGAAGCGATCCTGTTCGGTCACGAGAAAGGCGCGTTCACCGGTGCGGTGGCCTCTTCGCCGGGTAAGTTCGAGCAGGCCAACGGCGGAACCATTCTGCTGGATGAAATCTCCGAGATGGACCTGGGTCTGCAGTCGAAATTGTTGCGTGTTCTGCAGGAGCGTGAGGTGGAGCGCGTCGGTGGGCGCAAAACCATTGCCCTGGATGTGCGCGTCGTGGCGACTACCAACCGGGATCTCGGGGATTATGTTCGCGAAGGCAAGTTCCGCGAGGATCTCTACTATCGGTTGACGGTATTTCCCATGCACTGGCAGCCATTGCGGGAGCGAGTGCTGGACATCATGCCGCTGGCCAACTACTTGCTGAAAAGCACTGTCGCAAGATGAAGCTGACCGGCATCAGCTTTGCGCCAGACGCCCGCACCGCGCTGATGGGTCACGGCTGGCCAGGCAATGTGCGGGAACTGGATAACGCCATTCAGCGGGCATTGGTGCTGCACCAGGGCAACGTGATCCATGATGCCGACCTTTGCCTTGAGCTCGGCATTACC
Organism: Marinobacter sp.; assembly: GCA_017643965.1. Classification (GTDB taxonomy): domain Bacteria; phylum Pseudomonadota; class Gammaproteobacteria; order Pseudomonadales; family Oleiphilaceae; genus Marinobacter. The sequence goes on along the minus strand of JAEPMM010000249.1, from coordinate 2,096 downwards.
GGGCGGGTCGATCGCGGCCCTGTCCTGTCCCCGACCGCGCCGGCGCCTGAGCACAACGCGCCTCCCGAGGTGCCGGAATTCCGTGCGGGCATGCCAGAGCAGGATGCCATCGGGCACACCCCGCTCGTCGCTGACAGTTCCGCATCGCTGGGGGATGATCTGAGGCAACAGGAGTTCCGTATCATTATCAGTACGCTCAAGAAGGAGCGCGGCCGCCGCAACCGGGCAGCCGAGCAACTGGGTATCAGTCCCCGGACCCTTCGATACAAGCTGGCCCAGATGCGCGATGCGGGTATTGATCTGGATTCCGAACTGGCCACGGCTTGACCCCGCTGCTTCACACAGAATGCAAGGCACGATTCAGGGCACCCCGCGGTGCCCTTTTTTTCTGTCAATTCCCCGTCACCACCGGCTCCTGCCCTTCCTGAAATCCTTGTAATGCAATGAAAGAAAAGCATATTTCCTCGTTGGCCTACTGTTTGCTTTAAAGCCGTTAACAGAATCAGAGTTCAATGGATGGTTGTCAGCCAGACCACTCCGGGGAGTCAGTTATGGTCGAGCGTGCAGATATCAACAGTGTTTTATCGGAAATCCGCAACATGCGTTCGCAGATGATGCAAAATCAGCGTGTTGAGCAGGATAACAACGTCCGTGGCCGGATCGACGGACCCCAGCGGGTCGACAAGAGCCCCGAAACCCCGAGTTTTGGTGACATGCTCAGCCGTGCGGTGGGCAATGTAAACGAGCTCCAGAAGACCTCCGGCGACCTGAGAACGGCGTATGACATGGGTGACCCCAATGTCGACATCACCCGCGTGATGATTGCCGCTCAGCAGGCGTCCGTCTCCTTCGAGGCCCTTACCCAGGTTCGTAACCGGGTGGTGCAGGCCTACGAAGACATCATGAACATGCCGGTGTAATAGCGGAGCATCCCCATGGCCAGCGTACCTGCAGAAACCGCCAAAATGCCGGCGACCGCCGATAACGACAACATGGAAAGCCGCAGCGATCTGCTGTTCGGTTTCAACCGGCTTAATCTGCTTCGCCAGGTTGGTCTGATGGTGGGGCTGGCGGCCAGCGTTGCACTGGGTGTGGCGGTGGTGCTCTGGGCGCAGGAACCGAACTATCAGCCTGTGGTGGGGGACATGTCGGGTTACAACCCACAGGACGTTACGTCGATCCTGGATCAGAATGGCATCAATTACCGCATGGATCCTCGCTCCGGGGCCTTGCTCGTTCCTGCCGACGAAGTGTACAACGCCCGCCTGAAACTGGCGGCTGAAGGCGTCACTGACGAGCAGACCATGGGGTATGAACTGCTGGATCAGGAGCGCGGGCTGGGCACGTCTCAGTTTATGGAAACCATCAGTTTCCGCCGGGGTCTCGAGGGTGAGCTCGCGCGCACCATCGCGGCGATGCGTGGTGTCAGATCCGCGCGGGTTCACCTGGCCATCCCGGAGCGTTCGGTGTTTGTACGTGATGCCCGCACACCCACCGCGTCTGTATTTCTTGATGTGTTTGCTGGGCGTAAGCCAGAGAAAGAACACATTGCTGCCATCGTCAATCTGGTGGCTGGCAGTGTTCCCGGCATGACCAAGGATAACGTGACGGTGGTGGACCAGAATGGCAGCCTGCTGACCGGCCGCGAGGCCAGCGGTAACAGTCAGCAGATCAAAGACCAGTACGATTACACCAGTCGCGTCGAAGAGCGCCTGACCGGGCGGGTCGCATCGCTGATCGGTCCGATTGTCGGAGATGGTCGGTATCGTGCAGAGGTGACCGCCGATCTGGACTTCTCGTCGGTGGAGCAGGCGGAAGAGCTGTTCAACCCCGAGCAACAGGCAGTCCGCAGCGAACGCGAAATGAGCGAAGAGCGCGCCGGGGGCGGAGTGGGCGGCATTCCGGGTGCATTGGCAAATCAGCCGCCGGCTGCGGCTCAAGTGCCGGAGGAAGCTGAAGGCGAGGACGGCCAGCAAGCGCCGCAACCGGTTAATATGCGCCGTGAGTTCACCCGTAACTACGAAATGGATCGCACCGTCAGTTACATTCGCCAGGAGCTGGGCCGGGTGAAACGCCTGACCGTGGCACTGGCGGTG
>JAEPMM010000255.1 GCA_017643965.1 Marinobacter sp. | reverse complement strand
GGCAGCTCTGCCAGCAGGTCGGTCAGGCAATCCTCAAGGCTTTCGTAGCCCGTGTTCTGGAGGGTTTCCAGCGTGCCGTGACCGCCTCCGGACAGTGCGATTGCCAGTGCTTGCGTGAGATAGGCCGCAAATCTGCCGGGTTCGTTGTCGCTGGCTTCCAACCTGTACCAGGCGGTGTGAGCCTCCAGAGCCGTGAGCCGGTCTGCCAGGGTTGTGGTCTTACCGTATCCGGCCGGAGCGTGCACGAGCAGCAGGCTGACCGGTTCCAGCCCGTGCAGCATATCGTTGAACTTGTCTCTGGGCAGGATCCGGGGGGTGGCGACGGTTGCTGGTTCTTTGCCGCAATAAAGGTCAGTCGGCCCGGATTGATTGTTGTTGTCATCTGGTTCTTCAAGTTGGGTATCAGGCGGAGTTATCCCGTGTGATACCGGCTTTTGCTGTCGCCGTCAACTTCCGGCGGGGCCGTCGAAATGCCTTGAACCAGTTCTCAAAACCCCGGCATCCGGCCTCTTTTGCAGCGACAGATTTGAGGCACAGTTATCTTTAAGGGTCAGGGCTTTTCGGTATCTTACCGTAACAACGTGTAACACAAGAATGCGTGCGTAAGGCAACGACTAATAATAACAGGGACTTCTTCTGACATGCTGCTGGTACTTGCCGGATCCATCCTTACATTCACCATGGTGCAGGAAGCCACCGTGGTGGAACCGTTTGACCGGGAGACGGTGGTCATCGAACAGGATATCGACAGCGGGCCGGTGAAACTTCGCACCGATGTCCGTCTCGAGCCGCTGGTCGAGCAGAAGTTCCGCAACATTGTTCGTCAGGCCTATGACTACAGTTGTGGCAGTGCAGCGCTGACAACGGTGTTGAACCATTACCTGGGCCGGACACTGAACGAGCGCCAGGTTATGGAAGGCCTGCTGCATTACGGTGAAAGCGAAAGGATCGTGCAGCGCCGGGCGTTTTCCATGCTGGACATGAAACGCCTGGTCACGGCGCTTGGCTACCCATCCGGTGGCTTCCGGGCGTCGATTGAAGACCTCATCGACCTTGACCACCCTGCCATTGTTCCCATCGAACACGCCGGCTTCAAACACTTTGTGGTGCTGCGGACCATTCGCGACGGCCGGGTCTACCTGGCCGATCCGGCGGTGGGCAACATCTCCTTCACGCTCGCGCAGTTCGAAGAGAAATGGGATGACAACGTGCTGTTCATTGTCTTTCCGGGCAGCGACAAGCCATTGGATTACCTGGAGCTCAAGGAAGAGGACCTGCGCTTTGTTGATGACCAGACTCTGACGCTGCTGGCGCTCCAGCAGGCACCGATTTTTCATGAAGCGACGGCCAGACGTATCCAGAACCTGCTTGAGCGCCAGAAGAACAACCCGGACGGCAGTGTGGAGAACACCCGCAAGCAGCTTCATTACCGCCGAAATTAAAGGCCCGGGTGTACGCACCGGGGATCAGGATTAAAACAATCAGAATTAAGGGAGTCAGGATGAATCGTTGGTTCACGCGAGGTTTTATCCTTTGTTCGATGGCCGGTCTGATGCCCGGGATGGCTATGGCCCAGGACGGCAATGTCGATCAGGCGAGGGAGGCGCTGGCAAAGCAGGAAGGGGATGAGGATTCCACCCGTCAGCTGGAGGAAGTCTTTCAGGCGTCAGAGAAGAATTACTCTCTGCAGAAGAAGGGCTCCCACGCGCTTAACTACGCCTTCGACTACACCTATACCGCCGACCAGCGGCTGGATTTGGCGATTACCAATGGATCGGTCCGAAACCTTGACGTTGTGCCCTCGGCTACCCACAGCTTCACCAACGCGTTTACGTACGATTACGGCCTGCTGAATAACCTGACCGTGGGCACCCGGGTGCCACTGGTGGTGAAGTACGACACCCAGGATGAGCTCAGCGTTTACGACTTCGGCGACATTTCGGCCACCGCCCGCTGGCAGCCCTTCGCCTATGTGCCCGGAAAAATGTCCACCACCTTCTTCGGAACCCTGACGTCGAAAACCGGCGTCAGCCCTTACGAGATTGACATCAACGAGCAGCTCTCCACCGGCAGCGGTTACTACTCGATCGGTGGCGGTGCGAGTTTGTCCAAGGTCCTGGATCCGGTGGTGGTATTCGGTTCGGTCAGTGCCACCTACAACATTACCGAATCCGGACTTGAGCAGGTTCGGGGTGCCCGCCTGCTGGAAAAAGTGGAGCCGGGGTTCGGCTTGTCAGGCTCTGCAGGTTTTGCTTATTCCCTGTCTTACGATATTTCCCTGAGCGTGTCGGCTCAGCTCAGCTACAGCGATGAAACCGTTCTGACCTTCTCCAACGGGGACCAGGCCGTGGCGCAGGATCAGATGACCGGTTTTCTCAGTCTCTCACTGGGTACCCGGGTGAGCGACACCACCATCGTGAACACCAGTCTTGGTATCGGTCTGACCGAGGACGCCCCGGATTTCTCCCTGGGAGTATCCCTGCCCATTAATTTCTCCGGCCTGAAAGAGTGACCAAAGCCGCTGACGTTTTACGGGAAGGAAGGACTCCATGGGAATGACCAGCCACAAGAAGAAGATTCTCGGGGCCGTGATCGCCGCGACCCTCTCGTGTGGTGCCGAGGCGCAGCTCGCGCAGAATCTGACCATACACCCCAAAGCCCTGGCGCTGGGCAACGCCGTCACAGCCGATCCTCCGGGGATCATGGCGATTCACTACAATCCGGCGGGGCTGACCAAGCTTGATGGGCGCCAGCTTGAAGTCAACCTGATGAGCGTCTATCTCGATATCGACGCCGATTTCTACGCTGACGAAGACTACGAAATTTTTGGCATCAAGGGGCTGGAAACCGATCCGCTGACCGGTAAACAGCGGGATCCGGTTGCTAACAAGCACAGCCACACCAATAACGTGGCACTGTACGTGCCCGGTTACGGTATTTTGCGGGCACCTCCGGGCCCGGCAGTTGCGCCTTCGGCCGGGGTCAGCATCAATCCGCCCGGCTCCAAGCTGACCTTCGGTAATGCGTTCTACCTGCCACTGGCGGCCGGTTTCTATCGCGACAAGGACGACCCCGGCCGCTACATGCCCCAGGCAACGGCGTTGCAAAGAACCACCTATCTGTCGCCGACCGTGGGTTATGAAATCAATGACGAATGGTCCGTCGGCGCCGGCATTCATCTCTCCCACATGGGCATCGCAGCCGATCAGTACATGCGCGCCCCCAACATGCTGTTAGGCGTGGCCGAAGTGCTCCAGGATGCGTTCAATTGTGAGAGTGGAGACGAGCCGTTGCAGCCGTGGCTGGCACTGTGCGGTGGTAACGTCGGCCCTTGGGATGACATCGGCGCTCTGAGCATCAACGTTCAGGAGACCCTGTCTCCCACCTACACCCTCGGTGTCATGTGGGAGCCCACGGACTGGTTCACCTGGGGTGCCAGCTATACGTCCGAAGCCGACATGAATCTCAAAGGCACTTTCGAGATCGAGTATACCGAGGACTGGTCCGGATTCTGGCAGAGCGTCAATGGCTCGGTACTCGGCGCCATCACGTCCGCGATCCTGAGCTTGCCCTCCGGTGCCCCTCGGGAAGCCGGCAACGTCAGCATGGACCTGGTGTACCCGCAGCATTTCCAGACCGGGATCAGTGTGGACGTGCACGAATTGCTGACGGTCAATGTGGATGTGGGCTGGACCGATTACAAACAGTGGGATGCCTTCGTTTTCAGATTCGATCGCAATCTGGAGTTCCTCAACGCCGCACGGATCCTGTCACCGGATAATGCCACGCCCAATACACTGCGGTTGCCGCTGGGCTTCACCGACCAGTGGAACTGGGCGTTCGGGCTGGAGTTCCACGCCTCGTCACGGCTTGATCTGCGGGCCGGTGTGGAGATCCGTGATTCGGTGATCCCGGATGACCAGCGCTCCATCATGGCGCCGTTCGGCGGCGCCAACCTGTACAGCGTGGGCATGGGGTACAAGTGGGACAAGGACACCGAGATCGACATGAATCTCAGCTACCTGCAGTCCATTGAAACCATCCCGGCCAATACCAGTTGCAACCTGAACTGTGACAATATAACCAACATCATCTACAACCCTTACGCAGGTCTGGACGTCAAAACTTCCCTGCGGGTGGTGATGGCGGGTCTCAGTTTCCGGACCAAATTCTGATGCCATGGCGCGACAGGATCGCGCTTCTCCTGTGGCGGTGAGGGCGTATGTCGATAAAGGTTCAGCGGGTGAGGGGGTGTCTGTTGATACTGGCAGGCGTGTTGGCGGCCGGGTGCCAGGGCACTGGGGCAACCTCATCCTCCGAGCAGGATTATTTTACCTGGGTGGATGATCAGGGGCGGGTGCAGCAATCGCCGATCATCCGAGAACCCGCAGAAAAGCCGGAGGCTGACGTTGAAGGCCACTCGGGAGAAAGCTCGGAGCCGTCTGAAACCGGTAAAACCGTCGCGCCAGCGGATCCGGAGTTCAACCTGGAGAACTATCCGGACGGCAATCAGCTCGAGCGGGACGGTTACATTCGCCCCGGGGAACCCCAACCCTATTTCACCTGGCGCGACGCCGAGGGCAACATCCGGGTCAATTACTACCAGCCGGATACCCGGTCTGCCGTGGAAAAAGGCCGGATCAAGCCACCGATCGAGCTCACCCCCGCCAGTATTTACCAGCGCGGCAATGGCAAAGAGCAGGTTGCGCCCCGCGAGGGCGGAGACCCGGACGCCTTTACCATACTGGGGATTGAGCAGCCCACGGAGAGTTACCTGGTGCGCTGGCAGCGCCACTGTTGCGACTCGCTGGACACCGGGGCCGCGGAAGACTGGCAAAGCGGCCGCGAGTTTGGCCTGAACATTGATGACGCCTCGCCGGTTCACGGGTTTATCACCGGCGAAAGTCCCTATCTGCTGGTTCGCCTGCCAACGGATAAAGCGGAAAGGGGCTATATCATGAGGATGCGCTCCTTCGCCAAAGACGGCTTGTTCGTCCCCTCAATGGCGTTCCTCGATGCCGACTTGAAGCCCTTGCGGGTGGTGACCGACATGGTGGCGGACTATGTGCCGGAGAGCTGGCATCGCCGTGGCTATCTGGAGTCCCATATCCCGGTGTTCCCGGAGCATGGCGAGCGGTGGTTGGTGATCTACACGCGGGATGAGGACACGCAGGGGCAGACCGTGGTCGAGGACAAGCGGGG
>JAEPMM010000332.1 GCA_017643965.1 Marinobacter sp. | reverse complement strand
CCCTGTTCGGTGCTCAGCACGTCATCGGACAAGCCGTTCCGGTGCCAGACGGCACCGGTATAGAGGGCGGTGAAGCTGATGCCGGAGCTGTCAGTCTGTTTTTTGCTCATAGATGGCCTTTCCCCAGGCTTCGCGCGTGCCGGGCAGTATCAGGTTGAGGGCAATCGCCACCACGGCACACAGGGCAATGCCCTCGAACTGGCCGATGGCCATGCCGCCGATGCCGAATACCAGAGTGATCGCAACAATCACCAGGTTGCGGGCCTGGGACAGGTCCACCTGGTGGCGGATCAGGGTGTTCAGGCCGACCACGGCGATGGAGCCGAACAGCAGGCACAGGATGCCGCCCATGATCGGAACCGGGATGGTCTGCAGGGCCGCGCCAAACTTGCCGACGAACGCCAGCACGATGGCAATGATGGCCGCCCACCACATGACTTTCGGATTGAAGTTGCGGGTCAGAACCACCGCGCCGGTTACTTCGGAGTAGGTGGTGTTGGGCGGTCCGCCCAGCAGCGAGGCGGCGCTGGTAGCCAGACCGTCACCCAGCAGGGTGCGGTGCAGGCCGGGCTTTTCCAGGTAATTCTTGCGGGTGACGTTGCCGATGGCGAGGATGTCGCCGATATGCTCAATGGCGGGCGCGATGGCGACCGGGATCATGAACAGGATGGCGCCCCAGCTGAAGGCCGGAGCGACGAAGTCGGGGACCGCCAGCCAGGCGGCTTCGCGGATCGGCGTCAGATCCACAATGCCGGCGAAGGCCGAGAGGATATAGCCGACGATCACGCCGAACATGATCGGAATCAGGCGAAAAATACCTTTCGCCCACACCGCCATGACCACCGTCACCAGCAGGGAAATCATCGCTATCCAGATCGCGGTGTCGTAGGGCACCAGCTGAGCGGAACCGTCGCCGGCCCGGCCGGAGGCCATGTGCACCGCCACCGGCGCCAGCCCGAGGCCGATCACCATGATCACCGGGCCGATCACCACCGGCGGTAACAGGCGGGTAATGAAGCCGGTGCCGCGCAGTTTCACGGCGCCACTGAGGAGGATGTACAGCACGCCCGCGGCCATCAGGCCGCCGAGAGTTTCTTCCAGGCCGAACTTGCTCTTGGCGGCGATCACCGGAGCGATAAAGGCAAAGGACGACGCCAGGAAAATCGGAATCTGACCCCCGGTCACAATATGGAAGATCAGCGTGCCCAGGCCGGCGGTGAACAGGGCAACGTTGGGATCAAGGCCGGTAATCAGCGGCATCAGCACCAGTGCGCCAAAGGCCACCAGCAGCATCTGTGAGCCTGCGACGGCCTGCTTCCAGGTCGGGTCGTTGGTGTGGTCCTGCATGATCAGACGTCCTTCTGCTTGGTGCCGAAAATTTTGTCGCCGGCATCACCAAGTCCGGGAAGAATATAGCCTTTATCGTTCAGGCGCTCGTCAATTGAGGCCGTATAGATCGACACGTCCGGATGTTTCTCCAGCACTTTCTCCACCCCTTCCGGGGCCGCCACCAGAATCAGCGCGCGGATCTCGGTACTGCCAGCTTTTTTCAGAAGGTCGATGGTGGAGATCAGGGAGCCGCCAGTGGCGAGCATGGGATCGATGATCATCGCCATGCGCTGATCAAGCTCGCCCACCAGCTTTTCCAGATAGGTGCTCGCTTCCAGGGTTTCCTCGTTGCGGATCTGGCCCACCACGCTCACCCGCGCGCCCGGGATCAGGCTCAACACGCCGTCCAGCATGCCCATGCCGGCACGCAGGATAGGAACGATGGTGACTTTCTTGCCCTGGATCTGCTCGATCTTTACCGGGCCCGCCCAGCCCTGGATGGTTTTTTCCTGCAGGGAGAAGTCCTTGGTGGCTTCGTAGGTCAGCAGCGCACCCACTTCCTGTGCCAGTTCACGAAAATTCTTGGTGCTGATGTCCGCGCGGCTCATCAGGCCGAGTTTGTGGCGGATCAGGGGGTGTTTAACCTCGTGGATTGGCATGTCGTCACCTTTGGGTCTGAGAGCGGGTATAAGCCGGCTGTGTCGGAGTAAATGGCGCAAGGATACCGTATCTGACAGGTCGCGTCAGGCACTGAAAAGGGAAAACCTCTAAGGGCTGGTACGGATCTTGCGATCACCTTTTCAAACGACGCGTCAGCGTCAGAAATCCGACCCCTTGAATGCCGGCAGGCACGGCCACGCGGAGAGTTTCCAGGCATGGACAGAGCTGTAGTCCTGAATAACGTCAAATCCCTGACGCGGGGAAACCTGGGCGTACCCATCATGCTGATGGGCTTGCTGGGCATGATGATTCTGCCCATGCCGGCGTTTATGCTGGACGTGTTCTTCACGTTCAATATAACGCTTTCCATCGTGATTCTGCTGGTGTGTGTCTACGCCCTGCGGCCGATGGAGTTTGCGTCGTTTCCCACCGTGCTGCTGGTGGCCACGCTGTTGCGTCTGGCGTTGAACGTGGCGTCTACCCGAATTGTTCTGCTCGAGGGTCACGAGGGCGGGGATGCCGCCGGTAAGGTGATCGAATCCTTCGGCGCGGTGCTGATCGGCGGCAATTACGCCGTGGGCTTGGTGGTGTTCGCCATTCTGATGATCATCAACTTTCTGGTGGTCACCAAGGGTGCTGGCCGGGTGTCCGAGGTCAGTGCGCGGTTTACCCTGGACGCCATGCCGGGCAAACAGATGGCCATCGACGCCGACCTCAACGCAGGCCTGATCAATCAGGACGAAGCCAAATTCCGCCGGGCGGAAATCGCCCAGGAAGCGGATTTCTACGGCTCCATGGACGGTGCCAGCAAATTCGTCAAAGGCGATGCCGTGGCCGGCCTGCTGATTCTGGCAATCAACATCATCGGCGGTGTCGCCATCGGTATGGTTCAGCACGGTCTGGACTTCGGCACCGCCATGCAGAACTACGCGCTGCTGACCATCGGTGATGGTTTGGTGGCCCAGATTCCGTCACTGCTGCTGTCTACGTCTGCCGCCATCATGGTTACCCGGGTGACGTCCAGCCAGGACATGGGCGGGCAGATTCTTCCTCAGATGTTCAACGCCCCCAAAGCGCTGGGCATTGCTGCTGCCATCCTGATCATCCTTGGTCTGATCCCGGGCATGCCCCACGTGGCGTTCCTGAGCCTCGGCAGCATCGCCGCGGCTGCTGCCTACTTTATCTGGAAGCGTGAGCAGCAGACCATCGAGGAAGAACAGGCCTTTCCGGTGCGGGGCGGCGGTGCCCGGCCCGCAGGCCGCGATCTGGTTCCGGGTGCCGACGGCGGCGATCATGGGCAGGCGCTGCCGGCACCCGGGGAAACCCGAGAGCTGGGCTGGGATGACGTGGCCACCGTCGACATCGTTGGGCTGGAGGTGGGCTACCGGTTGATTCCGTTGGTGGACAAGTCCCAGGGCGGGCAACTGCTGAGCCGTATCAAGGGCGTGCGCAAGAAACTGTCCCAGGACCTGGGTTTTCTGATGCCGTCGGTGCACATTCGCGACAACCTGGACCTGATGCCCAACGTGTATCGCATCACCCTGATGGGGGTCACGCTGGCCGAAGCGGAAATTCATCCGGACCGGGAACTGGCGATCGACCCGGGTCAGGTCTTTGGCAGAATTGAGGGTATTGAAGGCAAGGACCCGGCCTTTGGTCTGGATGCCTGCTGGATTGAACCGGAAAAGAAAGACCAGGCCCAGACCCTGGGGTACACCGTGGTGGACGCCAGTACCGTGGTGGCCACACACCTGAACCAGGTGCTGCAGAAACACGCCCACGAGCTGCTGGGTCACGAAGAAACCCAGAAATGGCTGGACCAGCTGGAAAAAGTGTCTCCCAAGCTGGCGGAAGAGCTGGTACCCACTACCGTGTCCATCAGCCTGTTGCTGAAGGTGCTGCAGAATCTGTTGAAGGAAGAGGTGCCGATTCGCGACATGCGCTCCATCGCCGAGGCCATCGTCAACGTTCATCCCAGAAGTCAGGACCCCAGGCTGCTCACCACGGTAGCGCGCCAATCGCTGCGGCGGATGATTGTGCAAAGCATCTGCGGTAACGAGCAGGAAATCCCGGTGATCACCCTCGATCCGGACTTGGAACAGTTATTGCTGAAGTCT
>JAEPMM010000290.1 GCA_017643965.1 Marinobacter sp. | reverse complement strand
GGATGGCCAGGGCCGCTGTGTGGGCGGTGTTGTGGTGGGCCCGGCGAATCTGATGGATGAGGTCTATGGTTTTCTGCGCTCGGCAGGCCCGACCATGAGCCCCTTCAATGCCTGGGTGTTTCTCAAGGGCTTGGAAACCTTACCAATCCGTATGCGAGCCCATTGCGACAATGCGTTAGAGTTGGCGCAATGGCTGGAGGGGCAGCCCGCTGTGGCGGAGGTGTTCTATGCGGGGCTCGAGAGTCATCCCCAGCATGCGCTGGCGCGGCAGCAACAATCGGGTTTCGGTGGTGTTCTGTCGTTCAGGGTCAAAGGGGGCCGGGAAGAGGCCTGGGCATTCATTGACGCCACCTGCATGATTTCAATTACCGCGAACCTGGGCGACGTGAAGACCACCATCACCCATCCGGCGACCACAACCCATGGTCGATTGTCGCCGGAGGACAAGGTTCAGGCCGGTATCACCGAAAACCTGGTCAGGATATCAGTCGGTATTGAGGCCGTCGAAGACCTGAAAACCGATCTTCAGCGCGGTTTCAGCGCTCTGGAAAAATAACCGTCACGGAAACGTCTGGGCATTCATGGCAGAGTCGGCAAAAGCACAAAAGACACCCCAACTGACCGAAAAGCAGCAGCGATTCCGTCGTCTGGCGGCACAGGGCACCCGCGAGGGCGCCGTGATTGCGCTGATTGCCCTGTGTATCTACCTGGCAATGGCGCTGGTCACCTTCAGCCCCTCTGATCCGGGGTGGGCGAGCATCGGGCACGATACCAGCGTACAGAATTACGCGGGCCGCACCGGCGCCTGGATTGCCAGCCTGCTGATGGATTTCTTTGGCCATGTGGCCTTCCTGTTTCCGGTGATGATTGCCGGCTACGCGCTGATGTTGATCCGCCGCCGCAATGACGCCATTGATTTGCACTGGCCGCTATTGGCCATGCGTTTTGGCGGGTTCCTTCTTATCCTCCTGTCTGCCACCAGCCTTCTGTAGCTGTACTCGGTATTCGGTCTCGGCGTATCGTCCGGCGGTGTGCTCGGGTCGGCCGTTTCCGAAGCCATGGTGCGTTTTTTCAATCTGCCCGCGACCACGCTGCTGCTGATCGCCATTTTCCTGTTCGCGCTGACGGTCACCACCGGGCTCTCGTGGTTCTGGCTGATGGACCAGCTTGGTCTGGCGACCATTCGCTGTGGTGCCTGGCTGAAGCACGTGTTCAGTGCCGAGGGCAAGGCCAAAAAGCCGGCAAAGCCTGAGGTGGCCGCCAGGAGACCAGCGCCGGAGCCGCCGGTGGTCAAGGATCGTGTGGAAGTACCCAAAGCGGGCGCTGTTACGGGTCTGCGTTGGTGGCAGAAAATACCTGGCTTTGGTCCGAAAAAGCCGAAAAACAAACCGGCGAGGGCAGCCGCGCCGACTCAGCAGCGGCGGGAGCCCGCCATCGACGGCCTTGCCGAGACACAGGATGTCGAGCCTGCTCGCCTGGAAAGCTTCAGTTCACGTGATGACCATGGCGATGCCGCTGCCGCTGACAAGGCGTCAATGAATGGCGTGGCGAAGGCGGCGCCGGTCACGGGTGGCGCGGTGTCCAGAGCACTGAAGATTTCTCCGTTCAAGCGCGACGAACAGGCCAAAACCGACTCGAAAGGGAAGGGCAGCCAGCCGTCGCTGCTGGAGGATGTCGAGAGCCCGATTCCGCCTATTTCTTTGCTGGACCCGCCCGAAGAGCACAAGGAAAAAGGGTACTCCGAAGAGGCCCTCGAGCATATGTCGCGCTTGCTTGAGGAGAAGCTGGCAGACTTTGGGGTGTCGGTGGAAGTGGTCGAGGTCAACCCGGGCCCGGTGATCACCCGCTTTGAAATCAAGCCGGCCCCGGGCGTCAAGGTCAGCAAGATCTCGAATCTGGCAAAGGATCTGGCCCGCTCACTGGCGGTGCTGAGTGTCCGCGTTGTAGAGGTGATTCCCGGCAAGTCCGTCGTTGGGATCGAGATTCCCAATGAAGAGCGGGAAATCGTTCGGCTCAGTGAAGTGTTGAGTGCGCGGGTTTTCGAGGATTCATCATCACCGCTGACCCTGGCCCTGGGCAACGACATTGGTGGCAACCCGATGGTAGCCAATCTCGCCAAGATGCCTCACCTGCTGGTGGCGGGCACCACCGGCTCCGGTAAGTCCGTAGGTGTCAACGCCATGCTGCTCAGCATGCTGCTGAAGGCCACTCCGGAGGAAGTCCGCTTTATCATGGTGGACCCGAAGATGCTGGAACTGAGCATCTACGACGGCATTCCCCACCTGCTTGCACCGGTGGTGACGGATATGAAAGAAGCCGCTAACGCCCTGCGCTGGTGCGTTGCCGAGATGGAGCGGCGCTACCGGTTGATGGCCAACCTGGGGGTGAGAAACATCGCCGGCTATAACCGCAAGATCCGGGATGCCGCCGCAGCAGGCGAGCCTATTCTCGACCCGCTCTGGAAACCTGACGAATACCTGGCCAATGACGAACAGGAGCGCCCGGAACTGGATACCCTGCCATTCATCGTGGTGGTGATCGACGAATTCGCCGACATGATGATGATTGTCGGTAAGAAGGTGGAGGAGCTGATCGCTCGTATCGCGCAGAAAGCACGGGCAGCGGGCATCCATCTGATTCTGGCGACGCAGCGGCCTTCGGTGGACGTCATCACCGGCCTGATCAAGGCCAACATCCCCACGCGGATGTCGTTCCAGGTGTCTTCCAAGATTGATTCCCGCACCGTGCTCGATCAGGGCGGCGCGGAACAGCTACTGGGGCATGGCGACATGCTGTATCTGCCCCCGGGCTCCGGGCTCCCCGTGCGGGTGCACGGCGCTTTTGTGGATGACGACGAAGTTCACCGGGTTGTCAGCGCCTGGAAAGCCAGGGGCGAGCCGGTGTACATCGACGATGTGCTGAACGGTGCCGAAGGCGAAAGCCTGCCGGGGGTACCAAGCCTGTCGGAGGGCGGCGGCGACAGTGAGGGCGATGCGCTTTACGATGAGGCTGTTGCCTTCGTGACGGAAGGTCGCCGGGTGTCCATTTCCTCTGTTCAGCGAAAATTCAAGATCGGGTACAACCGGGCGGCAAACCTGGTTGATGCCATGGAAGCATCAGGCGTGGTCAGCGCTGCGGGCCACAATGGCGCCCGGGAAGTGCTGGCACCGCCGCCACCGAGAGATTAGGAGTTGTTATGATGATGAACCACATTGTCCGTGCTTTCAGGATGCCGTTGCTGCTGGTGGTCATGCTGTCACCACTTGCCGCTCAGGCTGACAGTGAGAGAGATGCCGCCGAATTGGCCAGGACCCTGGAAAGTTATGAGTCCTATCAGGCCGACTTCATCCAGATTGTGGTGAATGAAAATGGCAACCGCGTGCAGGAATCCCGCGGGGCACTGAAGGCCAAGCGCCCAGGCCTGTTTTACTGGGAGACCAATCAGCCCCACTCACAGTTTATCGTCAGTAACGGCACCACCGTTGAGGTTTACGACCCGGATCTTGAACAGGTCACGGTCCATAACCTGGATGAGCAGGTCCAGACCACCCCGGCGCTGCTGCTCAGCGGCGAAGTGGGCAATCTGAATGACACCTACAAGGTGTCCGGCAGCGTCAAGGGCGAGCATACCCGGGAGTTTACCCTGGAGCCCCGCGACGCGGATTCGCTGTTCGTGTCTTTACGGCTGACCTTTTATAAGGGCGAGCTGCAGGAGATGCGCATGCAGGACTCCCTCTCCCAGATCAGTGTGCTGAGTTTTGACGATATTCAGCTCAACAGTGCCATTGCCGACAAGGTGTTCACCCTCGACTATCCGGACGAGGTGGACGTGATCCGGGACGGAGCCTGATGCAGGACAGCCTGTTCCGGGAGCAGGAGGGTTTCCGCCCTCTGGCGGCGCGTATGCGACCGCGAACCCTGGAGGATTATGTCGGGCAGGCTCACCTCGTGGGCGCCGGCAAGCCGCTGCGCAGGGCGGTCGAGCAGGGGCAACTGCATTCGATGATTCTCTGGGGGCCGCCCGGTGTGGGCAAAACCACCTTTGCCCAGTTGCTGGCCAATCTCAGTGATCTGAGTTTCGAAACCGTTTCCGCCGTGCTCAGTGGCGTCAAAGAGATCCGCGAGATCGTTGAGCGAGCGAAAAACCGCAAATCCCTGGAAGGTCGGGATACGCTGTTGTTTGTGGATGAGGTCCATCGCTTCAACAAAGGTCAACAGGACGCCTTTCTGCCACACATTGAAGACGGAACCTTCATATTTGTCGGCGCAACCACCGAAAACCCTTCCTTTGAGCTGAATAGCGCCTTGTTGTCGCGAACCCGTGTCTATGTGCTCAAGAACCTTGAAGAGCAGGATGTAATGCGTTTGCTGCGCCGGGCACTCGAGGCGCCGGAGGGCTTGAACGCGGCGGTGGACGTTGACGACGGGGTGTTGACGATGATGGCATCGGCCTCCGGCGGTGACGCCCGCAAGGCCCTGAACATTCTTGAGGTGGCAACCGATCTGGCCGAGGACGATGGTCAGGGCCGACTCCGGATTACCAACGGGCATCTTGAACAGGTGTTGCAAACCAGCCTGCGACGTTTTGACAAAGGCGGGGACGTCTTTTACGACCAGATTTCCGCCCTGCATAAATCCGTTCGTGGCTCGGACCCCGATGGATCGCTGTACTGGC
>JAEPMM010000382.1 GCA_017643965.1 Marinobacter sp. | reverse complement strand
TGGCCCTGCCACCGACCGTGGATCTCGAGATTCTGGAAACCGACCCGTCGGTCAAGGGCGGCTCGGCCACGGCACGCACCAAGCCGGCCAAAATGACCACCGGGCTGGTGATTCAGGTGCCCGAGCATATTTCCACCGGCGATCGCATCAAGATCAACGTGGACGAGCGTCGGTTCCTGGGCCGGGCCTGATTGTTATGACTGATCGAACCTCCAGACCCGTCTCTGCCTCCGCCATCGAGAAACACGTCTACAAGGTGTTTCCCAATGACATGAATGCTCACGATACGGTGTTCGGTGGCATGATCATGGCCAAGTGTGACCGGCTTGCGCTGGTGGTGGCAGAGCGCCACTCGGCCCATGTCTGCGTCACCGCGGCGGTGGACTCCATCCATTTCCGCGCGCCGGCCAAGGGCAACGACACCCTGCTGTTCAGCCTCGCGCTGAATCGCAGCTGGGGCTCATCCATGGAGATCGGCGCGCGGGTGGAAGCGGAAAACAGCTACACCGGCGACGTGCGCCACATACTGTCGGCCTTCTTCACTTTTGTGGCCCTGGATGAGGATGACAAGCCGGTGGATGTGCCGGAAGTGATCCCGGAAACCGACGAGCAGAAACGCCGCTTTGACAATGCCCAGATCCGCCGCGAAGGGCGCCTGGAAACCCGCAAGAAATTGTCCAACCGCTGAGCCCGGGACGCTGGCCCGGAATCAGAGGCCAGCGTCCCTGACGTTCTCCATGACCACGAAGGTGCTGGTCTGCAGCACGTGTGGCAGGGCCGAAATCTCCTCACCGAGTACCTGCCGGTACTCTGCCATGTTGCCGGTCCGCACCTTCAGCAGATAATCGAAATTGCCGGCAATCATATGGCACTGCTCAACGGCGGAGATCTGTTTCACCGCCTTGTTGAAGGCCGCCAGGGCACTGCTGCTGGTGTCGTTCAGGGTCACCTGGGCAAAGGCAATATGACTGAGGCCAAGCTTGGTCTGGTTCACCAGCGCGGTATAGCCGGTGATGTACCCCTGATCCTCCAGGCGCCGCATTCGCACCTGGCAGGGGGTTTTCGACAGGCCAACCCGGGACGCCAGTTCGGTGACGGTAATCCGCGAATTCTTCTGCAGTTCACGAATAATGGATTGATCGATTCTATCCAATTCGGCCATGTTGTGGGTTCCAGGCTGGATTAACGGCTGATTCCTGCATTCAATATAATCAAAAAACCTTTTATTCGAAACACTATGGTCAAAGCGACTTTCTGGCCTTGGTTATACTGGGCTGATCACCAGACCGGAGAGTTTCGATGACCGATGCCCGCACACTACAAAAACAAACCCTGCTGGAACAGCTCGCGGATGTCCTCCAGGATCAGGCGCCTGACACCGATGAATCGCTGGAACTGCGGGAGATTGTTGCCCGCATGGTGCAGGAATCCCGCTCCTGGGACGACGATCTGCACGGTGAGCTGGTGCGTTGTTTCGGGGCCTCCATCGGTGGCAGCTACGCCCAGGTATTCAGTGGTGGTTTTCCCTCCGCCTACCGCGCCCGCTTTTCCGTTGCTGATGCCATCGAGGATATCCAGCAGGTCCAGTCCATCGCCGTCAGCTCGGACGTGCCCATGCGCTTTCACCAGCCCCGGGATCCCAGCGAGTCCGGTTTTCACTTCAAGCTCTACAGCGAGGGCCACCCGGTTGTGCTGTCGGATGTGATTCCGATTCTTGAGAACCTGGGCATGCGGGTTCTCGGTGAGCATCCGTACCGGATCCGTCGCCGTGACGGCGGAACGTTCGGTGTCAGCGATTTTACCGTGGAGGTTCATGCCCACTGCGCCGGGACCGATCTGAACGCGGTCCAGCCGCTGATTCAGGCGGCGTTCCGCGAAATCTGGAACGGTTTTGCCGAGAACGACGATTTCAATCAGCTGATCATGCTGTGCGGGCTCGGCTGGCGGGAGGTTGCCCTGCTCAGGGCGTATGCACGCTACAACAAGCAGATCCGTTTCGGTTTCAGTCAGCCGTTCATTGCCGACACGCTGGCTCGGCATCCGGGCATCACATCGCGCCTGGTGTCTCTGTTCCAGGCCCGCTTCGACCCGGACATGCCGGCACGGGAAGCGCGGGTCGAACAGGTTGAGCACGAAATCCAGGAGGCACTCGAGGCCGTTGAGAGTCTGGATGATGACCGTATCCTGCGGCGCTTCCTCGTGCTTGTCCGGGCCACGCTCCGCACCAACTATTTTCAGCGTCACGAAGACGGTGGGTTTCTGGGTTATCTGTCACTCAAACTGGACCCCACATCAATCCCTGACGTACCCAAACCCCGCCCGAAATTCGAGGTGTTCGTGTACTCCCCGCGGGTGGAAGGGGTTCACCTGCGGGCCGGGCCCGTGGCTCGCGGCGGTTTGCGTTGGTCGGACCGCATCGAGGATTACCGCACCGAGATCCTCGGCCTGGTGAAGGCGCAGCAGGTCAAGAACTCGGTCATCGTGCCGGTGGGTGCAAAAGGCGGTTTTGTGGTCAAGCGGCCGCCGGCGGATGCCTCACGGGAGGAGCTCCGGGCTGAGGGTGTGGCCTGTTATCAGACGTTTATCCGCGGCTTGCTGGATATCACCGACAATCTTGACGATGGCGTGGTGGTGCCTCCTGCGAATGTGGTCCGTTACGACGGCGAGGACACTTACCTGGTGGTGGCGGCCGACAAGGGCACGGCAACATTTTCCGATATCGCCAACGCCCTGGCCGCCGAATACGGCTTCTGGTTGGGGGATGCCTTTGCGTCCGGCGGCAGCGAGGGTTACGACCACAAGAAAATGGGTATTACCGCCCGCGGCGCCTGGGAGTCGGTCAAGCGCCATTTCCTCGAGCAGGGTATCGATACCCAGCGCGATGAATTCACCGTGGTCGGTATCGGTGACATGGCGGGCGATGTGTTCGGCAACGGCATGCTGCTGTCGGACCGCATTCAGCTGGTGGCCGCGTTCAACCATCAGCACATCTTTGTGGATCCGGCGCCACAGGCTGCGGTCGCCTTTGGCGAGCGCAAGCGCCTGTTCAATCAGCCCGGGTCAACCTGGGCCGACTACGACACCCGCCTGATCAGCGAAGGCGGCGGTGTCTTCCCACGCACTCTGAAGTCCATCCCCGTGTCGCCGCAACTGCGGCGACTGTTGGGTATCCGGTCGCGGGCGCTGGCGCCCTCCGAGTTGATCAGTGCACTGCTGAAAGCACCGGTCGACATGCTATGGAACGGCGGCATTGGCACCTATGTGAAGGCGGCGTCCGAATCCCATGAAGACGTGGGCGATAAGGCCAACGACGCGCTGCGGGTGAATGCCGATCAGCTGCGCTGCAAGGTGCTGGGGGAGGGCGGAAACCTGGGCGTGACCCAGCGCGGCCGGATTGAATTTGCCCGGCTTGGCGGG
>JAEPMM010000367.1 GCA_017643965.1 Marinobacter sp. | reverse complement strand
GGGATAAAATTATGTGTCAAAGAAAGTATACAAGCTACTGCTTCTATACCTCCTGAACCTCCTAGAAGATGACCAGTCATCGACTTAGTAGAGCTTACAGGAATAAGGTAAGATCTGTCTTTAAATATAGATTTAATTGCTCCGGAAGGCCTGGTGGAGCCGGATAACACGCAACGGTTTGCCGCGGCCGCATTAACATTGTTGAGCCACCCCACGCCGCCGATCCAGGTACCAGAACGCTTTCACCTGAAAGCCCAGACCGAAGCCACTCTGGCGATCTACCAGCGCCTGATCGCCGGGCGCGAGGCCTGAGAGTGGACACCGGACTCACCGTTGCGATGATTCTCGCCACCCCCGGCACCGGCTGGGGCGGCATGGAGAAGCACACCGCAGGGCTGGCCGCGGCTCTGGCCGCTCGGGGGCACCGCATACACGTGCTGGCCCACCCGGCCTATCTGTCGCAGTTCGGTGCTGCCGTTACCGTACACCCTCTGCCGCTGCATCTGGGCCGGCGCAACCCCTGGCTCCGATTCCGGATTCAACGCACGCTGCGCTCGATCCGGCCGGACATTACCCATGCACAGGGCAACAAGGCGGCCAGTTTGCTCGGCCGCACACGGCAGTTTTCCGGGGCCACCCTCGGCACCGTGCACGGCACCAAAACCTCCCACAAGGCCTTTGCCGGGCTGGACGGTGTTATCGCCGTCAGCGCTGACATTCTGGCCGCTCTTGGCCATCGGAATAAGCACCTGATCCACAATGGCCTTGCCCCGACTGCGACAAACGAGGCGGCGACAGGCACCCTCATACCAATCCCTGACGACCGACCGGTTCTGCTTGCCGCTGGGCGGCTGGAGCCGGTCAAACAGTTCGACCGACTGGTTCAGGCGTGGGTCGATGCGCGTGTTGCCGGCACCTTGGTGATCCTTGGAGAAGGCAGTGAACGAGGGCGGCTCACCGCCCTGATCAAGAGGCTCGGGGTGAAGGACCGGGTTCTGCTGCCGGGTTTCGAGAGCAATACCGGAGCGTGGCTGAAGGCCGCGTCGGCCTGCGTGATCAGCTCACAACGGGAGGGTTTCCCCTACATTCTGGTGGAATCCCTGCTCGCCCGCTGCCCGGTGCTGGCCACACCGGTGAGCGGTGTGCGGGAATTCCTGCCGCCGGACTGCATCGCCGATTCGGACAGCATCGCCGACCTCAGCCGCCTGATTAGCCAACACGTCCACTCGCTGCGCGCGCTGGCAAATCAACAGACAGCAGCGTTCGAGCGCGCCGCTCACACTCTTACCCAAGAGGCTATGGTTACGGCGACCGAACACTTCTATCGCCAGCTTATCGCTGACGCTGCTCCGGCGGGGTCCTCGTCAGCGCCGAGATAACGGCCCTGGCCACGACTCGGTGGCCCTCGGCGCTCAAGTGAGTACCGTCCGCCATCAGGCACTCGGACCGGCTCGCCCAGAGCTGATCGTAGGCATCGGCCACAACCGCATTGCGGTGTTGCTTCGCAAGATCCCGCAGCGCCTGATTGTAGGTCCGGATTCGCGGGTTACGGGGCTCGTCCAGATTCGGCGGCGTTGCCACCAGCACAAACCAGGTCTGTGGCGCCAGCCCCATTACCCGACTGACATTGCCCAGGTACTCCGCCAGCGGCACCTGCTCCACTGCGCCGAGGCGCTGCAGCAGATGCAATCGCCGCCCGAGTTTCTTGATCTTCTTCACCAGCTTGCGCGCGATCTTGCGGAACGGGTTATCCGGGTAGTACAACACGTAAGGCGCGCCGCGAAAGACCTGCCAGGAGTCCACCAGACCGTACTGGATAAAGGCCACCTGGTAATCGCCCGGTGGGAACGCGCGGGCATAGCGCAGCAGCTCACGGGTGGTGCTCATGGTGTGACCGCAATTCACCAGGCGCTGCCCGAGATGCCGCGCCACCAGCTCCGGCCAGACCGGCTCATGGTAGTCTTTCAGCCCCTCGGTGTTACAGTCACCGTAAGCGATACAGCGTGTTGTCATGGTACGATTCCGTTTCCATTGCTCAGGCATGGATCTTCTTCACAGCATAAAAGGTTCTGTGACCACCCATGATCGACCTTGGCACCTGCCAGCCGTTCGCCTCAGGCTATAACCGTCACTGCTTTCGTCACCCGGGCGATCCGCTATTGTGTCTGAAAGTGCTGCGCCCTGAAAACATCGAAGCGCGCTATCAGCGCCAGCCGTTGGCCAAGAAACTGTTGGGCAGACGCCGCATTGATGACAACGCCCAGGAACTGAAGGCCCACCGGCAAAGGGCCATCCGCCACTTGCTCTCCCGCGGCGAAGCCGAAGTGGTCTGGCAGCATCTGCCGCGTTTCCATGGGGCTGAACTCACCTCTCTGGGCAGCGCCAATGTCAGCGAACTGCTGCTGGATGACCAGGGTCAGCCCGCACCGACCCTGGAGCACTACCTGCGCCACCGGGGCTTTGACCAGCCCATGCGCGACGCTGTGGGCCGTTTCTGCCGCTGGTTACAGGACACGGGGATTCTGACCCGCAACCTGCTGCCCCACAACCTCGTGGTGGTATACCGGCACCAGCGGCCAGAGTTGTATCTGGTGGACGGTCTGGGAGCGCCTACCGTTCCCGACAAACTCGCCACGGTTCCGGCCTGGCGGCACCGCTACATCGAGCGACGCATCCGGCGCTTCAATTTGCGGATCGACTGGGAGTTGAGCGACCGCAATAACAGCTGGGAGAGCGCCCAGAAGCTGTAGATCGGACCCACTCTGCCTTGCCGCCCCGGCCCGATGGTGATAGCTTCCGCTCAGTCTGACGAAGAGAGATGAACCCCGATCCATGGCCGTGTCCAAAGCAACTTTTCTGATCCTCGCCCTCAAACTGGCCGGCAAGCTGCCCCTGCGCGGCGCTCAGCTGATTGGTCGCTTGCTGGGCACCCTGGGCTGGGTATTCAATAGCACATCCCGCAAAGTGACAGAAATCAACCTGCGCATCTGCTTTCCGGACCTGCCAGAGAGCCGGCGCCGGGACCTGGCCCGATCCAGCCTGCGCCACACCGGGCAAACCCTGATGGAAATTCCCCTGATGTGGGAATGGCCGGTCGAGGATTGCCTGGGGCTGATCCGGGAGATCGAGGGAGAAGAACTGCTGGCGGAGGCAAAGAAAGATGGTCGCGGGTTGCTGTTGCTGGCGCCACACCTGGGCAACTGGGAATTGACGGGGCTGTACTTTTCATCCCGCTACCGCATGGCCGCGCTGTACAGCCCACCCCACATCCGCGAGTTCGAAGATTACATGATTCAGGTTCGCGGGCGCATGGGATCTGAACTGGTCCGGGGCGACCGTCGCGGACTGGCGAGGCTGATTGGCCTTCTGCGGGAAGGGGAAGTGGCCGGCATCCTCCCCGACCAGAGCCCCCGGGGCAAGGGCAACGCCTATGCGCCCTTTTTTGGCATGGAGGTTCGGACGATGACCCTCGTGTCAAAGCTGCTGCAGAAATCCGGGGCAAAACCACTGACGGTCTTCGCCCAGCGCATAAAAGACGGGCAGGGTTTCCGCCTCGTGATCCGCGAATGTGAGCCCGGCATTGGTGACCCCTACCCGGTGATTGCAACCACGGCACTGAACCAGTCTATCGAGTCGGTGGTGCGGGAAGT
>JAEPMM010000068.1 GCA_017643965.1 Marinobacter sp. | reverse complement strand
GGAATACAGTTCATGTTGCCGGCTACCGGCTCGACAATGATGGCTGCGATCTCATCGCCCCGGGCGGCAAAGGTCTCCCGCACATGGTCGATGTCATTGTAATTCAGCGTCAGGGTGTGCTCGGCCAGGCTGGCGGGGATGCCCGGGGAGTTGGGCACGCCGAGGGTCAGC
The DNA here is from genome assembly GCA_017643965.1 of Marinobacter sp. Taxonomy (GTDB): domain Bacteria; phylum Pseudomonadota; class Gammaproteobacteria; order Pseudomonadales; family Oleiphilaceae; genus Marinobacter. The sequence continues at coordinate 11,288 of JAEPMM010000068.1, read as the reverse complement.
GCGCCTGAGCCGGCCTTGACCAGCAGTGAGTCCACGTGGCCGTGGTAGCACCCCTCGAATTTTACGATCTTGTCGCGGCCCGTGTAGCCGCGGGCCAGGCGAATGGCGCTCATGGTGGCTTCGGTACCGGAGTTCACCATGCGCACCAGCTCGATCGAGGGCACCAGTTCACACACCTTCTTGGCCATTTCAGTCTCGATGGCGGTGGGGGCACCGTAGCCGATACCCAGATCCACCTGGGCGTGGAGCGCGTCCTTGATCACCCGATTGGAATGACCCAGGATCATCGGCCCCCAGGAGCCGATGTAATCGATGTAGCGGCGGTCATCCTCGTCATACAGGTAGGCCCCTTCGGCATGCTTGAAGAAAACCGGGGTGCCGCCAACGCCGCGGAAGGCCCGCACCGGCGAGTTCACGCCGCCGGGAATGTATTTCTGTGCCTCTGCAAAAAGCGTTTCAGAGTGGTTCATGGTGTCAGGACTCCTGATTGCGTGTCGTCGTAGCGTTGGTAACAGTCGGCGCCCGGAACAGCGGGTGATGGGCTGCAAACAGACGGGTAAATTCACGGGCTCGCTGTTCGGTTTGCAAAGGGTCGCCGGCGAACAGGCCGCCGACCACCGCCAGCAGGTCAGCACCGGCTTTGATCAGGGCGGCACCATTGTCGCTGGTAATGCCGCCGATTGCCGTGGTCGGACGTTGCAGGTAGCGCGCCTGCGCGAGAATGGCACTGTCGGCCGCCGGCGCATTGGGTTTGGTGCTGGAGCCATGAAAGCGCCCGAAAGCAAGATAGTCGGCGCTGTCGTTTACCGCGGCCCTGGCCAATGCCAGATCATCGTGACAGGTAGCCCCGATGATGGCTGTCTCGCCCAGCAGTTGCCGCGCGTCGCTCAGCGCCTGGTCGCTCTGGCCCAGATGCACGCCGCCAGCGGCGACCCGTTTTGCCAGCACCGGGTCGTCATTGATAATCAGCGGCACCCCGGCGTTACGGCAGATAGCCGCCAGATCTCGTGCCTGGTTCAGGCGCACGGTATCTGAGCTGCGTTTGTCCCGGTACTGCACCAGTACCGCGCCCCCGCGCAATGCTGCCTCAACCGCGGGTCGCAACCGGTCATCCGGCAGCAGGTCGCTGTCGGTAATGGCGTACAGCCCCGGATTGAGGCCCTTGTTAAAGATGGCTGGCATGGCGTGGTCAGCGCTCCCAGGGAATGCCGCGATCCGGCACGGGCTGGCCTTTGCCAACGTCCAGGGCATGGAGTATTGCGCGATTCACGAAATTCTGGGCCTGGGAAATGGCGGCCCGAGGCGACAGTGCGGCCGCCCGGCCCGCCGCGATCGCCGCTGCCAATGTGCAGCCGGTGCCATGGTATTCACCGCCGACCCGCTCGATGTGCCAGTGAATGGGGTCGCCGGTGGCGCTGAACAGGGTGTTGACGATCTGCGGGCCTTCTCCATGGCCCCCGGTCGCCAGTACCGAACGGCAGCCCGCGGCCATCAGCTGACTGGCTGCCTCCGCCGCGCTTTCACTGCCCCCCAGCAGGGCCAGTTCGATGCCGTTCGGGGTAATCATCTCGGCCAGACCAAACAAACGACCCTTCATGGCACCGATGAGTGCGTCATCGGCCAGGTCCCCGCCACCGGCCGCTTTGATGACCGGGTCGGTGATCAGTGGAATATCCGGGTGCTGTTCCAGAAACTCGACCAGCACGTCAACCACCGCGGCGTTGCCCAGAGCGCCGGTTTTTATGGCGTGAATCGGTGCGTCGGCCGCGACGCACGCCAGTTGCCGGCGAATCAGATCGGCATCCACCGCCTCCGCGCCATAGACGTTGCGGGTGTCCTGTACGGTCAGGCAGGTAATCACCGGCAGCGGGTGGCACCCAAGCGCGGTGACGGCCTGGATGTCTGCCTGGATGCCAGCGCCACCCGAGGGGTCGAGGCCTGACAGAATCAATACCTGGGGGCGGGAATGACGTTTGATGGTACAGCTCCTCGGAACGGGTTGTTGATCTAAAACGGCTTGACCGTGGCCAGAATGACCACGGCAACAAGAATCAGCACAGGGAGTTCGTTGAACCAGCGGTAGAATACGTGACTGCGGGTATTCTGGTCATCCCGGAACACCTTGACCAGATGGCCGCAATAGAAATGGTAGGCGATCAGTACAGCGATCAACAACAGCTTGACGTGCATCCAGCCCTGGCTGAAATAACCGCTAGCATTATAGCTGATCAGCCAGACGCCAAAAATGACGGTGGCAACCATCGAGGGCGTGGTAATGCCCCGGTACAGTTTGCGTTCCATGATTTTGAAGCGCTCGCGGCCGGGGGCGTCCTCGCAGGCGGCGTGGTACACAAACAGCCGCGGCAGGTAAAAAATGCCCGCGAACCAGCACACCATGGAGATCAGGTGGAGGGCTTTGACCCAAAGCATGGTTTAACTCCGTCGGTATTGGTAATAGCTTTCGATGTCGGATTTCAGCACGATGCCGTACACCCGCTGAATCATCGGAGCGACGTGGCGCTGCACATAAAGCGCTTCTACGTTGGTCTTGTCAAATTCGTCCAATGCTTCTTCCAGCGTGGCCTGATACTGCACCGCTGCAATGTCCCGCCGATTGGCCGGAATATCCATCAAATCAAGCTGTTCCTGTGGCTCGGTGTCTTCCCCAGTGGCTGACGTGTCGGCATCCTCAAGGTAGCGAGCGAGATCAACCGCGGGCATCAGTGCGGTCGGCCCGCTGCTGCCTTCCACGACCAGCCACTTGGGTTCGGACTTGAGGATTTTTCGTGCCTCGTTGATGCTCAGGTGGCGCTCGGTGCGCAGAATGCTCCGATACATGATGGCGCCCACGGATACCCGCCGCAGCGCCTGGATGATGGGGGGATTCTGGTAGCTCCGGCCCTGGCTTTTCAGGATCGTCAGAAACAGTGACTTCTTGCCGAACACTTCGCTGGTGACGAGGCTGGCGGTGGTAATGATCAGCATGCCCGGCAGCATGATGTTGGGGTTTCGTGTCAGTTCCATCAGGGCCATCAGCGCGGCCAGGGGCGCTTGCAACACCGCACCCATCATGGCGCCCATACCGAGCATGGCATAAAAGCCCACCGAGGAAGCCGTGTCTGGCGCAATCTGTGCGCCAATCAGCCCCATGGCACCGCCAAGGGTCGCGCCCATGAAGATGGTTGGACCGATCACGCCGCTGGGCATGCCCAGACCTATGGTCAGCGCTGTGATAATGAGCTTGGCAATACCGGCGCCCAGCAATAACCAGAACGCCAGGTGGCCGTTTATGGCCATATCCACGGTGTCGTAGCCGATGCCCATGACCTCTGGCACCGCAATGGCAAACGGCACCATCAGCAACCCGCACACCGCAATTCGCAACAGAACCGGTCGGTGGTGATAGCGCCCCATGGTATCCACTAGCTGAATGAAGACGGCGGCCGCCACGCCGATGATGACTGCAATGGCCAGAATCCAGGGAATCTCGACCAGTGAGTTCATGGTCAGTGCCGGTACGCTGAAGGCCGGCTCCGCCCCGTACATGGCCTGGGTAACGATGGCCGCGCTCACGGCAGCAAGAATGATCGGGGTGAAACCGGCAATGGTGTATTCCATCATCACCACTTCCATGGCAAAAATCACGCCGGAGATAGGGGTGTTGAAGGATGCGGAAATGGCTGCCGCACAACCACAGGCCACCAGCGTGCGGATGCTGTTGTTGGGCAACCTCATCCATTGCCCCATCAGGCTGGAGAAGGCCGCGCCCAGGTGCACAGCCGGTCCCTCACGGCCGGCCGATTGTCCGGTTACCACCGTCGCCACGCCGGTGGTGAATTGCACGAGGGCGCTGCGCACCGAAATGTAGCCCTGGTGATAGTTAAGGCGTTCCATAACGTGGACGATCCCCACCTTGCGGTCGTGGGTCGCCAGCCGGTGCAGAAACAGGCCGAGAATGAGGGCGCCGGCCAATGGCAGCAGGCCGCGGGTGAGGATGTCCAGTTGCTCGAACGACTCGGAGCCATCGCCGGGCAGAAAATACTCGAGGGGCCACTCGATGGCCAGACGAAACACCAGGATGACGCCGCCGGTGATCAGGCCGGACAGCAATCCCAATACGGCCAGCTGGGGCAGGGCGTCCACGCCGGAGAGCCTGCGACGGAAGACGGGAATCAGGTTCTCTGTGATCTGGTGCCAGAGGTTGCGCATGGGCGCCGGAGTTCCGGTAGTGGATGGATCTGGGGTTATTGTAATGCTCGCCTGCCCGGCTGCAATAAGTCCTTGGTTTATCATGTTAGACTAGCGGGTCAGAATTGACTCGATTTTACACAAACCGATGCCAGCGGGAGTGACAGGTGATAAAAGTAGGCATAGTAGGCGGAACCGGCTACACCGGTGTGGAGCTACTCAGAATTCTGGCGGTTCACCCCGACGTGACGGTGAGCTGCATTACATCCCGCTCCGAGGCGGGCATGCCGGTTGCAGAGATGTATCCGAACCTCCGCGGCCACTACGATCTGGCGTTCTCCGAGCCCGACGCCGACACGCTGGCTGCCTGTGATCTGGTGTTCTTTGCCACGCCCCATGGCGTTGCCATGCGGATGATTCCCGAGCTGATGGCGGCGGGTACCCGGGTGGTGGATCTGTCCGCTGACTTCCGCCTGCGGGATCTGGACGTCTGGGCAAACTGGTACGGTATGGCCCATGAAAGCCCGGACTGGGCCGCCCAGGCGGTCTACGGTCTGCCGGAAGTGGTGCGTGATCAGGTGCGCACGGCACAGCTGGTGGCAAACCCCGGATGCTATCCGACCGCCGTCCAGCTGGGGTTCCTGCCCCTGCTGGAAAACGATCTGGTGGACCCGTCGCGGCTGATTGCCGATGCCAAATCCGGTGCCAGCGGTGCTGGCCGTCAGGGCAAGATCGGTATGCTGCACGGTGAGATTGGTGAGAGCTTCAAGGCCTACGGCGCCTCCGGCCATCGGCATCTTCCTGAAATCCGCCAGGGCCTGACCCAGGCAGCAGGCGGACCTGTGGGCATCACCTTCGTGCCCCATCTGATTCCGATGATTCGCGGTATCGAGGCAACGCTGTACGCCGAGCTGCGAAATCCGGCGGATTTTGACCGGCTGCAGGCGCTGTATGAGGATCGCTTCCGCGATGAGCCGTTTGTGGATGTCATGCCCTTTGGCAGTCATCCGGAAACACGCAGCGTGCGCGGAGCAAACCACTGCCGTATGGCGCTGCACCGCCAGGAAAACAGCAATGTGGTGATCATCTCCTCCGTCATCGACAATCTGGTGAAGGGGGCTGCAGGGCAAGCGGTGCAGAACATGAACATCATGTTCGGCCTGGACGAAACGCTCGGGCTGAAAGCGCCCGCCCTGCTGCCATAGGATCTTCCGGTGAGTGAACAGAAAAAACCAGCGGAAGAATACGTTGTCATCCGCCACCGCCCGGGGTATCGGCTCAGGCGTTCGTTGATCCTGCTGGCATTTTCAGTGGCTGCAGCGGTGGGTGGTTATGCCACCGGTCTGGCCCAGGGCGGTTTCCGCTTTTCATCGGTGGAGGACTCGCGGGACCAGCTGGAGCAGCAGGTCGAGGAGCTTCGGGATAAATACCGCAACGCCTCCCAGCAGCTCACCAATCTCGACCGCGGGCGCACCATTGATCAGCAGGCATTGAACCAGGCGCGGCGATCCATCGTGAATCTGGAAACGCAGATTGCGTCGTTAAAGGCAGACCTGACGTTCTACAAGAACATCATGGCGCCCTCGGAAACCAGCAAGGGGTTGCAGGTGGACCGGCTTTCGCTCCAGCAGGATCGTCAGGGGGATGGCTACAATTTCAAGGTGGTGCTGACTCAGGTTGGCAATAACAAAAGCTATATATCGGGTGTTGTTGCAGTCAATGTGATCGGCACCCGCAACGATGAGAAAGAGGTGATCGCGCTGCGGGACCTCTCGAACGATATCGACGATCTCGGTGTAAAATTCCGCTTCCGCTACTTTCAGGATATAGAGGGTCTGCTGAAAGTGCCGCCGGATTTTGAGCCCGAGGAAGTGCAGATCGTGGCCAAATCGCAGGGGCAGAAGTCGACCCAGGCGGAACGTACATTTGATTGGAAAGACCTAACGGAGAACTGACATGCTCGGAAAGAAAAAGCAGAAGCCGCGCCGCCCAACCGGGCACTTTGACACACTGGTATCCTCACGCACGACCGTTGAAGGTGATGTGCACTTTTCCGGTGGCCTTCATGTTGACGGCCGCGTTCGGGGCAAGGTGGTTGCGGAAGAGGGCAGCGATGCGGTGCTGCGCGTATCCGAGGTGGGTGAGATTGCCGGGGACATAGTTGCGCCTCACGTGATTATCAACGGCACTGTGCACGGTGATGTCTATGCCTCAGCTCACCTGGAGCTGGCGGAGAAAGCCTCCATCAACGGCAACGTGTATTACAACCTGATCGAAATGGCGATGGGTGCCTCGGTTAACGGTAACCTGGTGCACCAGCGTGAGCCCATCGGGCTGTTGACCAAGGACACCCGAAAGGAACCGTCAGTGCGCGATTCCGCGGCGGCCGAGGAGACCGACCCGGTCACCGGTGCGGAATAGTTGATTGTTTTAGTCAGGAATACCATAATCACGGGCATCACACCTGTATTAACCCGGAGGCGGACTTGAGTGTAGTTCAGCAGCAGATGGCCATACCGCTGTTCCTAAGCGACAGCGCGGTAGCGAAAGTGCGTGAATTGATTGAGGAAGAGGGCAACTCTGATCTCAAGCTGCGTGTTTTTGTGACCGGCGGCGGCTGTTCCGGGTTCCAGTACGGCTTTTCCTTCGATGAAAGTCAGGATGAAGAAGACACCGCCATCGAAAAAGAGGGTGTCACCCTGCTGGTCGATCCGATGAGTTATCAATACCTGGTGGGCGCGACGGTGGAGTACACCGAAGGGCTTCAGGGTTCCCAGTTCGTGGTGAAAAATCCGAACGCCAGCTCCACTTGTGGCTGCGGCAGCTCGTTCTCCATCTGATCAGCCGAAATAGACCGCGCCCAGAATCCTCTCCCCGGATGCGCCGGTAACCTCGGGCAGGTTGCCGGAGCGCCTTTCCAGTGTCTGTTTTGCCAGCCAGGCGAAGGCGACCGGTTCGACCCATTGCGGGTCGAGGCCAAGATCCGCCGTTGATGACAGTGTCAGCGGGCTGCAGGTTCGCCGCAGCTCGCGCATCAGGAAGCTGTTGCGCGTACCGCCGCCACAGGCGAAGATCGTCATCTCCGGTGATTGCGGTAGTTGCCGGGCAATGGACACCACCGTCAGCTCCAGCAATGTCCGCTGAACATCCTCCGCGGACACCTCCGGATGGCGGTGCGCCAGGGTTTTTGCCCACTCCAGATTGAACTTTTCCTTGCCGGTGCTTTTCGGTGCGGGGCGGGAGAAATAACCGTCCGACAGCATGTCCCCCAATAACGCCTGGTGAACGATACCCTCTTGCGCCCAGTGACCATCGTCATCGAAAGGGCGACCTGTATGCAGCTGGCACCAGGCATCCATCAGCGCGTTGGCCGGGCCGGTATCGAAGCCGATAACCCGGTCATGGGGGTTTCCGGGCAGCCAGCTGATGTTGGCGATGCCGCCGAGATTCAGGATGCAGCGGTCTTCCGTGTCCGAGCCAAAGAAGGCCTTGTGGAAGGCAGGCACCAGCGGCGCGCCCTGCCCACCCGCTGCCATGTCACGACGGCGAAAGTCTGCCACGGTGGTAATGCCCGTGCGTTCTGCAATCAGGTTGGGGTCTCCAATCTGCATCGAGAAAGGCGCGGTGCCGAGGGGCTGATGGCGAATGGTCTGGCCGTGGCTGCCAATCGCCAGCACGTCGGTGGGCGCTGCGCCGGCATTTTCGATGGCTTTGCTGGCCGTCTGGGCGAACAGATCGCCAACGCAGTGGTCCAGTTCCCCGATATCGTCGGGCGTGCCATGATTCTGGGACAGCTGGATCAGGCGTTGACGCAGGGCATCGGGGTAGGGGGTGCTGTGAGTGGCGTGGATCAGGATGCGGTTGTCGGGGAAGGACACCAGCACGGCATCAATGCCATCCATGCTGGTGCCCGACATCAGTCCAAGCCACATTGCCATGAAGTCAGTCTTCGCGGGCGAGAGCGAGTTGCTGGGTGCCGTCGCGATAGACTTCGAACTGGGCAATCTGCTGATCGGCAAACTGGCGGAAACGGGCCATTTCGGATTTCGGCACCGGCGTCGCATCCGGCAAATCCACGGTCCGTGAATTGCGCGCCACGCCATTCACGTGGAACTCATAGTGCAGGTGCGGCCCGGTGACCATGCCGGATGAGCCTACATAGCCGATGGTTTCACCCTGTTTCACCCGCGTGCCGTTCTTGATGCCCTTGCCGAGTCGGCTCATGTGCGCATAGAGCGTCGTGATGTTGTCGCCGTGGGAGAGGATGACGGTGCGGCCATAGCCGCCTTTCCATCCGGCAAAATGAACGCGCCCGTTACCGGCAGCTTTGATAGGTGTGCCCGGAGGTGCAGCGTAGTCAGTACCTTCATGGGGACGGACCACATCCAGTACCGGGTGCCGGCGTTGCTTGTTGAACGGTGATGACACCCGCGCATTGATGGGGGTGCGCAGGAACGCCTTGCGCATGCTGCCGCCATCCGGCGCGAAATAGTCACTGTCGCCATTGCTGTCGGTGTACAGCAGCGCGATGTTTTCCTTGCCCCGGTTTACAAAGCGGGCAGACAGAATGCGCCCGGTATCGAACATTTCTCCGTCCAGGTAAAGCTCTTCGTAAATGACTTCGAACTGGTCACCCTTGCGAACGTCGTAAACAAAGTCGATGTCCCAACCGAAAATGCCCGCCAGTTCCATCGACAGTCGGTCGCTCATGCCGGCCTCGCGAGCGGCCACATAAAGAGATCCGTCAATAATGCCGGTGGCAAAGGCCGGGCGTGCTTCCGGCTCTCTGACGACGGTTTCACCTTCGAAGCCGCCCTCTGTTCTGGCGATTTTCAGGCTTTCGAGCAGGCTGCGCTTGAGCTCGATGGCCTGCAGGTCGCCTTCGCTATCGGTGGCAAAGGCAATGGTCTCGCCCGCATAGAGGCGCTGGAGCTTATCCGCTTCGCCCTCGCCATGAATGACCTTGAGCATGATGCCATCGTTGAATCCGGCATCCCGGAACAGGGATGACAGAGTATCCCCGGACTTGATCTTGTGCTCCTGCCATTGCAGAGCCGGCGTGGTGTCTTCGGCTACATCGACATCAGCGGTTTCATCCTGCGTGGTGACCGGCGAGGAGCGCTCGTCGCTGGCGCGCTCAACGTCGGCGTCGGGCTCTGCGGGCGCGCGGGTGTCTTTGGGCGAGGCCTGCTGGACGCCATTGCCATTCAGATCCAGGGAATAGGACATCCGCTTGGCCTCGACCTCGGAGCTCGGGCTCATGAGAATGGCGGCGGTCACAACCACGGTCGCAGCAGCGGCAATGGTGATGTGTGTTTTGGGAAGCGTTTTCAGCACGTGTGATACCCGTTTTAATCGGCATTCCGGTAGGTTGAACTACCTAATTAAAGCTGTTGTTCAAGTATAGTCCAACAGATTACCGTATAAAAAGCATGCGGGACAGCGCGAAACATTACGGTTGCCGCGTTACCCGCCGGATTTCTGGTGACGTCATTGTTATAATACGTCGCCCTTGATGCTCGGCATTGTACAAAATCTGAGCGCCTCTAATGTATCAAGGCTTCAGGTAACTCACAGATTTCTTTTGTTGAAGTCTGTAACTGTCAGAATCTTTTTGGATAAACCTAGGGACGAGTAGTTCATGGCATCTATCGATGAGGCGTTGGCCATTATCAAGCGTGGCGTTGACGAGTTGATTCCGGAAGACGACCTGGTGGCAAAGTTGAAGGAAGGGCGTCCCCTCCGGATCAAGGCCGGTTTCGACCCCACGGCGCCGGATCTTCACCTCGGGCACACGGTTCTTATCAACAAGCTGCGGCAATTCCAGGATCTGGGTCACGAGGTCATCTTCCTTATAGGTGACTTCACCGGAATGATTGGTGATCCCACCGGCAAGAGCGCAACTCGTCCTCCGCTGACCGAGCAGCAGGTTGCCGATAACGCGGTCAGCTATAAAGAGCAGGTCTTCAAGATTCTGGATCCCGCCAAGACCCGGGTGGTTTTCAATTCCGAGTGGATGAGCAAAATGACCGCCGCCGACATGATTCGCCTGGCCGGTCAGTATACGGTGGCGCGAATGCTGGAGCGGGATGACTTCACCAAGCGCTACCGGGCAGAGCAGTCCATCGCGATTCACGAGTTCCTCTATCCGCTGGTGCAGGGCTACGACTCGGTTGCGTTGGAAGCGGATGTGGAACTCGGAGGTACTGACCAGAAGTTCAATCTGTTGATGGGTCGGATTCTGCAGAAGCATTACGGTCAGGCGCCGCAGGCAATTCTTACCATGCCGATTCTGGAGGGTCTGGACGGTGTTCAGAAGATGTCAAAGTCGCTGGGTAATTACGTTGGGGTAAATGACGCTCCCGGCGAGATGTATACCAAGCTGCTGTCCATGCCGGATCAGTTATTGTGGCGCTACTTCGAGCTGCTGAGCTTCCGTCCTCTTGAAGAGGTCAGCGAGTTCCGTCAGCAGGTTGAGGCGGGAGCCAATCCCCAGGACTTCAAGAAACTGCTGGCCGAGGAAATCATCACGCGCTTCCACGATGCCGACGCGGCGAAGTCTGCGCACAAGTCTGCCGGCAATCGCGTTGCCCTTGGTGAGATTCCGGAAAACGTGCCGGTGGTGGAAGTGTCCCTCGAGGGGCAGTCGGAGATTCCTATGGCTGCCGTTCTGCGCCTGGCCGGTCTGGTCAAGAATGGTGCTGCTGCCCGGGATGTACTCGGCCGGGGAGCGGTGTTTGTGGATGGTCAGCAGTTTGAGGGCGAGCGCGCCTTTGTTGAGGGTGATGACTGCGTGATTCAGGCCGGAAAGAAGAAGATTGCCCGTGTATTGGTCACTGCGTGACCGATATCGGGTGAATTTGAAGATTTTCAGAAATGGTCGTTGACACCTTCGGGCAGGTCTGTAGAATGCGCATCTCCTTCGAGGGGCAGGCCGGTTAGGCGGCTCCGGATTCGAGGGGCAACTGTTTGAAAGTGTTGAAGAAAACGAGTTTTGAAATTCTTCAGATAAACGGTTGACAAGGCGGCGGAACGATGTAGAATACGCCACCTTGATTGAGCAACAGCTCAAACGCTCTTTAAAAAGTTAACCAAGTAAT
>JAEPMM010000066.1 GCA_017643965.1 Marinobacter sp. | reverse complement strand
CGGCTTGCCCTGGCTGTTCGGTGGCTGGCTGCCGGTCGGCTCCAGCATGTTCTCGATCATCAGGTCCTGAAGAAATACCGGGGTGACGAACAGCGTGCTGTCCGCACGAAAAATCCGTTTCGGTCGCTCGGGGGTCAGCTCGCTTTCAGCAATGGTGTCGGCGCTGCCGGGGCCGGTATGAAGCAGGCGCTTGCGCTCGCCGTCAAAGAAGGTGATCGAGCGTACATCCTGCTCTTCCAGCAGGGCGTTCGACAGGCTGTTCAGCAGGCTGCGGTTGGCGGTGAACAGGCCATACTCGGAGCCCGCGGCCAGCTGACGGGACAGCGACTGGCCGCGGTCCTGGAGTAGGCTTTCAATATTGGTGACCCAGCTGTAGGTGAAGAACAGTCCCAGAACCAGAGTGGTCAGAAGCGTGGGGACGAGTGTCACCACGAGAACTTTTTTGCGAATGCCCCAACGCCGCATAGAGTGTTCCTGTTATCTCGTTTACAGCCGGATCACCGGCTGTACTTCCCTGTCAGAATAGATGATCCGGGCGACCGGCGCTGCGTGAACAGCGCGGCTCTGGTCCGGATATAGCCGCCGGTCATGGATATAGCGACAAGCTGTATTGGGAGACGGCGGCCATAACGCGTATCATGCGACCCGAAAGTGTATCACAGGCGATGGCCGGACCGGTTGCCCGGCCTGTCAGGTGAAGGCAGATTTGAGGAAGGTTTCGGTATGAATTTCCCCACCATAGAAGATTATGTCGGGCACACGCCCCTGGTTCGTCTGCAACGCCTGCCGGGCGAAACCAGCAATGTCATTCTGGCCAAGCTGGAAGGCAACAATCCCGCCGGTTCGGTCAAGGACCGCCCGGCGATCAGTATGATTCAGGAGGCCGAGCGCCGGGGTGACATCAAGCCCGGCGACACGCTGATCGAGGCCACCAGTGGCAACACCGGTATCGCCCTGGCCATGGCCGCCGCCATCAAGGGTTACCGGATGGTGCTGATCATGCCGGCCAACATGAGTGAAGAGCGTCGTGCCTCCATGCGAGCCTATGGCGCGGAGATAGTGACGGTCTCCAAAGAGGAAGGCATGGAGACCGCCCGTGACCTGGCGCAGAAGATGGAAGCCGAGGGCAAGGGCAAGGTGCTCGATCAGTTTGCCAATCAGGACAACCCGCTGGCGCACTACCGCACCACTGGTCCGGAAATCTGGGAACAGACCGGCGGCCGGGTGACCCATTTCATCAGTTCCATGGGCACCACCGGCACCATCATGGGGGTGTCCCGCTACCTCAAGGAGCGCAACCCCGATATCCGCATTATCGGTCTGCAGCCGAAAGAAGGGGCCGCGATACCGGGTATCCGTCGATGGCCGGAGCCCTACCTGCCCCGGATCTACGATGCCGCACGGGTCGATCAGGTGCTGGACATTGGCCAGCAGGAAGCGGAAGACACCATGCGGGCCCTGGCCCGGGAAGAAGGTATTTTCTGTGGTGTTTCCTCCGGCGGCTCGATTGCCGCTGCCCTGCAGCTGTCCGCTCAGGTTGAAAACGCCGTCATCGTGGCCATCATCTGTGACCGGGGCGATCGCTACCTGTCCACCGGCGTCTTCCCCGGCGCCTGAACCGCAGCAAGAGATTTCAGTATGAGCAGAAGACGCAGGAAGGTTCTTCCCAAGGAACCGGTCCGTTGTGTGGTTGAGACCCTGAGTCACGACGGCCGGGGCATTGCCCGTCAGGACGGCAAGATCCAGTTTGTCGACGGTGCGCTGCCGGGCGAGACGGTGATGGCCAAGGTGGTGGGCTCCCGCAGCAAGTTTGATGAGCTGCGCACCCTTGAAGTGCTGGAGGCGGCCCCGGAGCGGGTGACGCCACCGTGCGACTATGCCGACCTGTGCGGTGGCTGCAGTCTCCAGCACATGGCGGCCGACGCCCAGATCCGGTTCAAGGAAGACACTCTGCGGGAACACTTTGCCCATTTCGGGGGCATCGAGCCGGAGCAGTGGGTGGCCCCCATGCGCTCTCCGGACACCCTCGGCTACCGCCGCAAGGCGCGTATGGGGGTGCGTTATGTGCCGGCCAGGGAATCGGTGCTGGTGGGGTTCCGCGAGAAGCGCAACAGCTTCCTGACCGACATCGACCGCTGCGTGGTGATGGATCCCCGCATTGGTGAACGCATCACCCCGTTGCGGGAGTTGCTGCATGCGCTGGAAGCGTTCAACCGTATTCCACAGGTGGAAATTGCCTGTGGGGACGATGTGGCGGTGATGGTGTTCCGGAATATGGATGCACTCAGTGACGCGGATCGGGAGAAGCTGATTGCCTTCGGTCAGGCCCATGACTTGCATATCTATCTCCAGCCCAAGGGCCCGGACACGGTGCACCGGATCTGGCCGCTGGCGGAAACGGATGGCAGCAATCAGGATGAGCGCCTCAGCTACCGGCTGGAAGAGTTTGACCTGACCCTGAAGTTTCATCCCATGGACTTTACCCAGGTCAATGCCGGCATCAACAGCACCATGGTACACAGGGCGGTGGAGTGGCTGGATATCCAGCCGGGCGAGCGGGTGCTGGATCTGTTCTGTGGTCTTGGCAACTTTACGTTGCCGCTGGCGCGTCGTGCGGGGCAGGTCGTCGGCGTGGAGGGCGATGAGGCCATGGTGGTTCGCGGGCGCGAAAATGCGGAACTCAATGGCCTCGACAATGTCACTTTCCACGGCGCCGATCTGCAGGCGGATTTTACTGCCCAGCCCTGGGCCGGGGAAGGCTTCGACAAGATACTGATCGACCCTCCCAGATCCGGTGCGCTGGAGGTGTGCGAGTACCTGACCCGGTTCGGTGCCGGACGAATTGTGTACGTATCCTGCAATCCGGCCACGCTGGCCCGGGATGCAGGGGTGATGGTGCGCAACGGCTACCGTCTGGTCAGGGCCGGTGTGATGGACATGTTCCCGCACACCACCCACGTTGAGTCCATCGCGCTGTTCGAGCGCGTGGACAAGTAACCGATAATCCGGTCAGGGATGGCCGGATCAATAACCGGGAATAACAAAGCCGATATGGTAAAAGTTCGCGAAGACTACGCCGTCACAGGAGACGGTCAGATCGACATCGAGCGGTGGGTGCGGCAGATCGAGTCGCAAACCCATCTGGAGAACGTCGACCAGTTCCGTCGCGCCTGCGAGAAGGCCGCCGAGATTGACCTGCAGGCGTTCCGCGAAGACCGCCTGTGGGCCGAGGGCGCCAGCAGTTTCCGCACCGGAATCGAAATGGCCCAGGTGCTGGCGGAACTGCACATGGATCAGGCCAGCCAGGAGGAGGCCATACTGTATCGCGCGGTGCGTGAGGAGCGCGTGCCCCTGGAGACGATCCGCAAGGAGTTCGGGGACGAGGTCGCCGGGCTGATCAACGGTGTTCAGCAGATGGCGGCGATTTCCTCCATCCACCACCCGCTCAAGGGCAATGTGCTGGGGCAGAGTGAGGGCCAGCTGGACAACGTCCGCAAGATGCTGGTGACCATGATCGACGACGTTCGCGTGGCGCTGATCAAACTGGCGGAACGCACCTGCGCGATCCGGGCGGTCAAGGATGGCTCGGAAGAAAAGCGCATGCGGGTGGCGCGGGAAGTGTTCGATATCTATGCCCCGCTGGCCCATCGGCTGGGTATCGGTCACATCAAGTGGGAGCTGGAAGACCTGTCTTTCCGCTACCTGCACGGTTCCGCGTACAAGAAAATCGCCAAGCTGCTGGATGAAAAGCGCCTTGACCGCGAGAGCTACATCCGGCGGGTGATCGACACCCTGAAAACCGAACTCAAGAACTTCGGCATTGAAGGGGAGCTGTCCGGGCGGGCCAAGCACATCTACAGCATCTGGCGGAAAATGCGCCGCAAGGGCATCGATTTCTCCCAGGTGTATGACGTGCGCGCGGTGCGGGTACTGGTGCCGGAGGTGCGGGACTGTTACGCCGCGCTGGGCATTGTTCACACCCTGTGGCGCCACATTCCCAATGAATTTGACGACTACATTGCCAACCCCAAGGAGAACGGCTACCAGTCCCTGCACACGGCGGTGATTGGCCCGGAAGGCAAGGTGATGGAGGTGCAGATCCGCACCCACAAGATGCACGAGGAAGCCGAGCTGGGGGTCTGTGCCCACTGGCTGTACAAGGGCACCGACAAGGGCAACCGCTCGACCGGATACGATGCCAAGATCAACTGGCTGCGCCAGGTGCTGGAATGGCAGGAAGAGCTGGGCGACCTGTCCGGCCTGGCGGATCACCTGAAGAGCGATGTGGCATCAGACCGGGTATACGTGTTCACACCGGAAGGTCACGTGGTGGATTTGCCCCAGGGTGCCACCCCGGTGGATTTTGCCTATCGGGTGCACACCGAGATCGGCCATGCCTGCCGGGGTGCTCGGGTCAATGCCCGCATTGTGCCACTGACCTACCCCCTGAAGACCGGGGACCAGATCTTTATCCTCACTTCCAACAACCCGGCACCCAGTCGCGACTGGCTCAACCCCAGCCTGGGGTATATCCAGACCTCGCGGGCGCGGGCCAAGGTGACCCACTGGTTCAAGCAGCAGGATCGCGGCCGCAACATCATCGATGGCCGGGCTATCCTGGAAGACGAGTTCCGGCGCCTGTCGCTGTACGACGTGGACCTTGGCGATCTCGCCCGCAAGGTCAACTATCAGGACGCCGAGGATATGTTCGCGGCGGTCGGGGCCGGAGATCTGCGCCCCACCCACGTGGCCAATGTTGCCCAGCAGATGCTGGAGCCCAAGTCCGAGCAGCTGGACCTGAAGCTCACCGCCCAGCGCCGCAAACCCTACGATACCGAATCGGATATCCAGATCGTGGGCGTGGGCAAACTCAAGACCCAGGTGGCGAAGTGCTGCAAGCCGTTGCCGGGGGATGACATCGGCGGCTACATCACTGTAGGGCGGGGTGTGACGGTGCACCGGCAGGACTGCATTACCTTCCTGAACCTGCGGGAGTTCGAACCGAACCGGATCATCGAGGTAAGCTGGGGCGGCCGGCCGGCCTCGGTGTATCCGGTGGATGTGGAAATCGAAGCCTATGATCGCTCCGGGCTGCTGCGGGATATCACTCAGGTGCTGTCGTCGTCCAAAAGCGATGTGCTGTCACTGAATACGCTCAGTAACAAGGACGAGAATACCGCCACCATGACAGTGACCGTGGAAATCTCGAGCCTGGAGCAGCTGGCCCGGCTGCTGGCACAGATTCGCAATCTACCCAACATCATTGACGTAAGGCGCAAGCGCGGATGAGTTACTCCATCGAGGACCTCAAGCACCTGATGGCCCGGCTGCGGGATCCGGACACCGGGTGCCCCTGGGACACCAAACAGACCTTCGGCAGCATCGTGCCCCATACGCTGGAAGAGGCCTACGAGGTGGCCGATGCCATTGATCGGGCGGACTTCCCGCACCTTGAGGATGAGCTGGGCGACCTGCTGTTCCAGGTGATTTTCTACACCCGGATGGGGCAGGAGCAGGGGCACTTTGATTTCGATTCCGTGGTGGACAATCTGGTCCGCAAACTGATCCGTCGTCATCCCCATGTGTTCCCCGACGGCACCCTGGAAAGCCGGGTTGATCCGGATAACCGCCCGGATGAGGCGTGGATCAAAGCGAGTTGGGAACGCATCAAGGCCGAGGAGCGGGCCCTGGCTCCGAAGCCGGAGGCCGCACAAAACAGCCTGCTGGATGGCATTGCCAGGACCCTGCCGGCCATGGCGCGTGCCGAAAAGCTGCAGAAACGCGCCTCCAACCACGGTTTTGACTGGCCCGATATCGAGCCGGTCTTTGACAAGCTGCATGAGGAAATCGACGAACTCAAGGAAGCCTGGCATGCGGCGCAGGCGGGCACCGGCCCTGCCGATGCGGTGGAAGACGAGCTCGGCGATCTGCTGTTTGTCTGCGTGAATCTGGCGCGTTTCACCAGGGTGAATCCGGAGAAGGCGCTGAACCGCACCAACCACAAGTTCGAGGCGCGGTTCCGGGCGATCGAGCAGCGCCTCAGCGACGAGGGTCGCCAATTCGATGACCAGTCCCTGGAAGCCCTGGATGCTATCTGGCAACAGGTGAAAGGCGTCGAAAAGCAATAAAAACAAGGGTTGAGACGGGGCTTCGGTAAGTACAATCCGTTACCAATTTGTTGCACCGGACCCCGCTTGCTTCGACTACACTTCCCTAAACGGCCGCACTGAAGCGGTGCGCCGTATGCCGTCGAGAAGATGCAGGAGTGAAGGCACCATGAAGATAAAAGATCTGGTCAGTTACTGGGATAAGCACGCACGGGGACGGTTGACCCGGGATGCCTATTTTATGGAGTTGTCTGACCAGCATCACAAGCGACTGGAAAAACTGGCCGCTCTTTACCCGATGAAATCGCCGCAGGACCTGATGCGGGACCTCATTTCCGCGTCTCTGGACGAGCTGGAAACCAGCTTCCCCTATGTTCAGGGCACCAAGGTCGTGGCGTATGACGAGGATGGCTTCGAGATCTATGAAGACCAGGGCATGACACCGCGCTTCGTCAGCCTGAGCCAGAAGCACATCCAGCGTCTCAAAGCCCGTCAGTTGGAGTCAGTCGCCTAAAAGCGCTGACACCAAACGCTGCACAGACCGGCCACGGGGTGGCGTTGCCACCCCGTAACGAATTCGCCTGCGTTACTTATCCTTCCCTTCCAGTTTTCCTTTCAACGGGGTCTGCCTGACCAGGTCATCCAGGGCGGCGCCGATCATGTCGTTGAGAATGTCACTCTCGGTTCTGTCCGGATAAAGTTCCGCCAGGGCAGCAATACGCGCGGCGTCCTCCAGCGGCAGTCGCAGGTTGTAGTCGTGGGTCCGCTCGACGTTTTCTTTCTTGCTTTCCCAGTGCTTGGGCAGATGGGTAACTTTCATGAATTCTCCTTGCGACTACGGGCGTTAATCGTTATTAGTATCGTTAGTTTACTTCGCCTCCGTCAATTTAAAAGGACGTCAATGTGACAGAGCTACATCCCGATCTTCGAGAAAACGTGCGCATGCTGGGCGAATTGCTGGGCCAGAGCATCCGGCGCTACCCGGGGCAGGAATGTTTCGACCGCATTGAGGAAATTCGCGCCGCTGCGAAAGCCGACCGGCGCCAGGAAAGCGGTTCCGGTCAGCGCCTGGTCAGCCTGCTGGGCAAGCTCGGTGACGACGAGCTGTTGCCGGTTACCCGCGCCTTCAACCAGTTCCTCAATCTGGCCAATCTGGCGGAACAGTATCACGGCATACGCCGCAAGCGCGGGCATCAGTCAGATCTGATGGTGGAGTCGTTCGGTGAGGTGTTCGAACGCCTGAAGACCTCCGGCATCAGCGCCGCGGAGCTGCATCAACGGGTCGCGGACCTGCGTATCGAGTTCGTGATGACAGCGCACCCCACCGAAGTGGCCCGACGTACCCTGATCATGAAATACGACGAAATGTCCGATTGCCTGGCGCGTCTGGATCATGACGATCTGATGCCGGCGGAGCGGGAGGAAGTCGTCCACCGCCTGGAACAATTGATTGCCGAGGCCTGGCACACCGACGAAATTCGCCACGAGCGGCCCACTGCGGTGGATGAGGCAAAGTGGGGCTTTGCGGTGATCGAAAACAGTCTGTGGCAGGCGCTGCCGCGGTTTCTGAGAAGTCTCGATCTGTCGCTGTCGGAGGCCACCGGGAAAGGGCTGCCGCTGGCGGCCGCACCGATCCGCATCGCCTCCTGGATGGGCGGCGACCGCGACGGTAACCCCAACGTGACTCATCAGGTGACCCGCAAGGTGTTCCTGCTGGGGCGCTGGATGGCGGCGGATCTATACCTGCGGGATATCCAGGCCCTGCGTGCCGAGCTTTCCATGTGGCAGGCCAGTGACGAGCTCAAGGCCCTGGTTGGCGACAGCCGTGAACCCTATCGCCATGTGCTGGCCGGGTTGCGGGAGCGGCTGGTCAAAACCCGCGACTGGGCCGAGGCCGCGGTGAACGGCGAGCCTGCCGATGACAGCGATATCCTGTTCGAGAACGAGGATTTTATCGCGCCACTGGAGGTCTGTTACCGCTCGCTGGTGGCGTGCGGACTGGAACACATCGCCAACGGCCCACTGCTGGATACCATTCGCCGTGCGCACACCTTCGGCCTGCCGCTGATCCGTCTGGACATTCGTCAGGAGGCGGCGCGCCACGCCGAGGCAGTGGCGGAAATGGTCGACTTTCTCGGGCTGGGCGACTACCTCTCCTGGCCGGAGGAGGAGCGGCAGCGTTTCCTGCTGGAGGAACTGCAGGGACGTCGCCCCCTGGTACCACGGAACTGGCAGCCGTCAGAGCCGGTGAGGGAGGTGCTGGCGACTTGCGAGGTGGTTGCCCGACAAACCCCGGAAGCGCTCGGCTCCTACGTGATTTCAATGGCCAGCAAGCCCTCGGACGTGCTCAGCGTGATTCTGTTGCTGCGGGAGTCCGGCATGACCTTCCCGATGCGCGTGGTGCCGCTGTTCGAGACCCTCGATGACCTCACCGGAGCACCGGACAGCATGGCGGCGCTGTATGAGGTGGAGTGGTACCGCGAATACTGCCAGGGCCGGCAGGAAGTGATGATCGGCTATTCCGATTCCTCCAAGGATGCCGGCCAGTTGATGGCCGCCTGGGCCCAGTACCAGGCCCAGGAAAAGCTCACCGCGGTGGCCAATCAGTACGGCGTTCATCTGACCCTGTTCCATGGCCGCGGCGGCACGGTGGGTCGGGGCGGTGGCCCTGCCAACCGCGCGATTCTGTCGCAACCCCCGGGGTCAGTGAACGGCAGCTTCCGCATCACCGAGCAGGGCGAGATGATTCGTTTCAAGTTCGGCCTGCCCCGGCTGGCGGAGCAGAGCCTGACCCTGTATACCACGGCGGTCATCGAGGCGACGTTGGCGCCGCCCCCCGAGCCGGAGCCGGCATGGCGGGAAACCATGGACTGGTTGACGCAACGCTCGCTGAAGGCCTACCGCGATGTGGTGCGGGAAGACCCGGATTTTGTGCCCTATTTCCGGCAGGTGACGCCGGAGCAGGCGCTGGGCAAGTTGGCGCTGGGCAGTCGCCCGGCACGCCGCAAGGCCAGTGGTGGCGTGGAGAGCCTGCGCGCGATTCCGTGGATCTTCGCATGGACACAGATGCGGTTGATGCTGCCCAGTTGGCTGGGCAGTGACGTCGCGCTGGAGGAGGCGGCGAAAAGTGACCGGCTGCCCGCGCTGCGGGAAATGATGAAAGGCTGGCCCTTCTTCCGCACCTACGTGGATATGCTGGAAATGGTACTGGCCAAGGCAGACCTGCGTATCGCCAGCTATTATGAGCAGACCCTTCTGGATGATGACGAGTTGCGCACGCTGGGAGAAAGCCTGCGATCCCGCCTCGCCGGTTGCATCGAGCGCCTGCTGGAACTCAAGGAGCAGCAGACCCTGCTGGAAGGCGAACCGGTGTTCGCCCATTCCATGCGGGTGAGGAACCCGTATACTGACCCCCTTCATTACCTGCAGGCGGAGCTTCTCCGGCGTGATCGGGAAGGTGAGGGCAAGGGCGAGGTTCCGGAGATGGTGGAGCGGGCTCTGAAAGTGACCATGGCAGGGATTGCGGCCGGCATGCGCAACACCGGCTGACGGACCCGTATTCAGGACAGGAGTAATCAGGTGGCGGTAGCGGCGCGGCTGGAAAGGTTTTTAACCCGCAAGGGCATCTCATACCGGGAACTGCCCATCGATCAGGCGCTCAATGCGGATGCCTCGGTGATGGCCTCGGGGCTGCCCCCGGAGGACTTCATCCGCGGCACGCTGTTGATTGACATCAATGGCGTGGTGATGGCCGTGCACGGTTTCGACAGCTCCCTGGATCTGGATGCGGTGCAGCAGCTTACCGGACGTCGCCTGCAACCGTTGACCGCCCGCCAGAGCAGTCGCCTGTTCGCAGACTGTGATCCGGGGTTCCAGCCGCCGATCGGCGCGGCCTATGACATTCCGGTGCTGGTTGATGAGGATGTGCTGCAGGTCGACCGCGCCCTGATGACCGGCGGCAACGATCACACCCTGATAGAACTGGATGGTCGCGCGCTGCGCCTGGCGCTGGCCGGCGCGCGGGGTGGGCATCTGGTTATTCGTGGTCAGGGCAACGGTAAGCGGGAGTCGCTGACGCTGGAAGAGGTGGCCGATAAACTGCAGAAGCTGTACCGGCTGCCCCCCATGCCGGCACTGGCTCTTCGCATTCTCAAACTGACGGCCAATACCGAGGCCACGGCCCGGGAGTTGGCCGAACTGATTGAGTTCGACCCCAGTCTGACTGCCCAGATCATGCGCTATGCGCGTTCCGCGCTGTTCAATTACCCCGGCCAGATCACGTCCGTTCAGGAAGCGGTTACCCGGGTGCTGGGCTTCGACCGTGTCGCCCACATTGCCCTCGGCATTGCCTCGGTTCGCGCCTTTGAAGTTCCGCGCCACGGCATGCTGGGTATGGACAGTTTCTGGCGGCATTCCCTGTACTGCGCGTTTTTGTGCCATCGCATGGCCTCCTGGTGCGATGCCGACAAGGGGTTGTCGTACCTTTGTGGGCTTCTGCACAACTTCGGCCTGCTGCTGGTGGGTCACCTGTTCCCGGCGGAGTTTGATGAGCTCAACAAGTTGCGGGAAGCCAATCCGGAAGCCAGCATGCACTCGCTGGAGGTACAGGTATTCGGTGCGGGAAACGATCAGCAGATTCTCGCCGTCGGGCACGGTGCCATCGGTGGTATTCTCCATCGCCTCTGGCAATTGCCCGATCCGGTGGTGAAAGCGGCCGGTATGCACCAGCAATCCGGTTACCACGGCGAGCACGATCAGTACGTATTGATGGTGCAGCTTGCCAACGGCCTGTTGAAAGAGCGCGGTATCGGTGACGAATTCAACCCCGATGATCTGCCCGCGCTGGCAGCAGCGCTGGGCCTGGACGCCGCCGCGCTGGCAGCCATTGGCGCTGATATTGACGGGGTTGCCGGAGAACTGGACGCCCTGGCCGCATCCCTGTCATCCTGACCGCCACTTTTGCCGGCGGGGCCCCGATTGATCCACGCTGTTGCATGATACGGAGGTCGACTTTCTCTGAGCCGGCTGACTTCGTATAATGCGCGTTCGCCATTTTTGGCCATGCCCCGGAGAGGGCGGAGAGGCTGTCGCAAAGGCAGACGTTTTTGCCATAGCTTTTCAAACGATAATGACTAAATACTATGGGAGCACAGCGGTATGCGAATCATCATGTTAGGCGCACCAGGCGCGGGTAAGGGCACCCAGGCCCAGTTTATTACCGAGCGCTTCGGCATTCCCCAGATTTCCACCGGCGACATGCTGCGCGCCGCGGTGAAAGCGGAATCCGAGCTGGGCAAGCAGGTCAAGGAAGTCATGGCGACCGGCGGTCTTGTGTCTGACGATATCATCATCGCGCTGATCGAAGAGCGCATCCAGCAGCCGGATTGCAAGAACGGCTTCCTGCTGGATGGCTTTCCCCGCACCATTCCCCAGGCG
>JAEPMM010000218.1 GCA_017643965.1 Marinobacter sp. | reverse complement strand
CACCTCCTCGAGAACATCCAGCTGTACACGGCGCTGTATCGACTCAGGCATCTCTTTGAGGATGGTTTCACGATCAAGCAGATCCACAGGGGTGTTTAGCAGGTAGCCCTTTCCCCGAATGGTGTCGATATCGTAGCCCTCCTCGACCGCCCGCCGGACCTGCTTCCAGATCGCGGTGCGACTGATACCGAGACTGGAGGCAAGGGATTCCCCGGAATGCACCTTGCCATCCGCCAATAGACCTATCAGAGCTCGGGATTTCATGGGATAACGCCTGAATGTTGAAAGAACCAGAGCGGGATTAAACAACAGGAGAACAGAAAAGACAAAGCGGGGCAGCCACGAATCGGACCACCCCGCCCACCTTGCGGGCCTGACGGCAGGCTCAGGGGATCGGGGTCGCCGTCAGGTTGGCCTTGATATCGAAATTCTGCATCTTGACGCCATAAACCACTGTCTGCGCGCCGCCAATCGGGTGCACCAGGTCGATGTTGTTGATGGACAACTCCTTGAACCGGCTCTGCGCACGAACGGCAAAGCCCAGTGGCCGGTTTTCCAGGTCGGCGTCCGAGGGTGCCGATTCGTAACGGTATCCGGCCGCGGCGGAGGCATCCATGATTTTCTCATCGCCCCGGGCGCCGGACACTCCGAGAGAATCGGGGCCATCCGTCTTTTTAACGACTCTGGTCTGGTACACATCCACCGACAGATCGGTACGAATCCCGAACGTGTTGTCGTCCACCCCGTCATTATCGAAGTCGCCGCCATCACTGGTGTAGATGTCATTCAGCACCAGCCGGGTTCCGGTTCCGTTGAGCGGCCGCCCGTCACTGCCCAGCTGGCGATTGGTTTCCCAGGCAAAGGAATTTTTCCGGTTTTCATCGGCGGCGCGGGCAAGGAGCTGCTTCAGTTTGATGGTCACCCCTTCCTCACCACGGCGCTCCCAGATACCACCGGATGCGGCGCAGGCAGTAGCAGTTGCCCCGGTACCACCGGCGCAGACGTCACCGGCACCTCCGGACATGATCGTCATGCTGCTCCCCGTCTCATACTTCTGGACAACGAAGCGGCCGAAGCTTGCCCCGGAGATCTTGTCCCCCAGCCGGAGATTACCCACATCCATCGTGCTCCAGCTTTCCGCCGTGACCATGGCCAATCCCTCTTCCGTCACATCCACGGTCATATCCCGGATATGGGCGTCAAAACTCAGGTCCGTCAGCCACACCCCCTGCTGCGGCATTTCGCCCGCGCCCTCATCATAGGGGCCGGCAATCAGCGCGGCGCGACCGTTACGGATCCGGATATCGGAATTGATGGTAATACCATCGCCGCTGGCGCCTCCGGCCCCGAGAGTGACATGGCCATCCAGGGTAAAGTCATACGCCGGGTAAAACCCCAGTGCCAGCAACAGCTCAGTACCACCCTGCAGTGGCGCATCGTCGTCACCGACCCGGAGCCCGTTGATCCGGTACCCCGCCTCAATGCCCTCAAATCCAATACGCAGGCCATCAAAAAAGCGCGCGCCGTTCCGCACCTCATCTTTGGTGACATTGATCGTCACGTCACCCCGGCCCCAGGATTGCAGACCACTGAAGATCACCCGGTTCCCATCTTCGGTATAACTGAGATCCGCGAGACGCAAACTCCATTCGGTCGCCAGGCGCAGGCCTTGCTCACCGGCGTCAGGGTGGCCACCACCCTGCAGGTAGATGGCGTTGGTGTAGTTGCGCCCGTTGAACACCTGGTCCTACAGAAGGAAACTCACATTGACAGCACCCAGGCTGCGCCCGCTGGCACCCAACTCCACAGCGCCGATATTGAACTCCCCGTCGGCCGACCCCAGCGTGAGGCCAATCGCAGACCGGCCGTGCCAATCGTCGGTAACGTCCAGACGAAGATCCTCGATCCGGTAGTGTCCGGTGATATCCCGCAGCGCCAGTGCGTTGCCGTCATCCACATACAGGAAATACGCGCTGTTGATGGTGGCCTCATGATCGATCCGCAAGCCCTGCCCTTGGCGCCCGCCACCGCGGAGTGAGGTGCGGCTGCTGAGATCGAATGCGCCACTGAGACCGCCGTAGCTCGGCAGCTCCGCACCGGTGGTGACATCCCGGCTGTTTCCGTGGTTGAGCGGATTGTTGCTGTAGCGAATCGCGCCCACGGCAAAGGAACCGGTCACTCGGGGCGCATCCAGCTCGAGCGTGCTGCCAACCACATCCAAAGTGACCCCCAACGCCTCGACATCGAGGGTGATGTCATCCAGAAACACTTCGTTGCCGTTGGTGCGGTACCCGAGGCGGCCACCGGTCATGGTATAAGCGGAATCAAAGGTGTAGCCGGCACCACCGAGAGCGCCTCCGGGGCGGATGGTCAGACTGCCCGCCAGTGTGTGATCGAAGAACAGACCGCCCATGCTGAGGCCCGGCGCACCGGCCAGGCGAATATCACCAAACTCGATTCTCCGGTCCTCCACCAGATAATCCAGATTCAGTGCGGCATCGTCGCGGATGTCGACCTTGACCAGATGAAAGGCCTGGCCGTCCGGATCGGTTGCCGAACCCTCCCGGAACCCCTCCAGATGAATACCTTCGCCGTCGTCAAAATAGGACAAGCGGTCAGCGGTCATCTGCAGATCCATTTCCAGGGTAATACCGCTCTGGCCGCTGATATCAGACAAGGCGTTATCATCCAGGCGCTGCATATCGGCTACGACAGGCCCGGCCTGCAGCATTACCCACCCAGCCAGCGCCAAGCCTCCGGTGATCGTGTTGCGGTAAGTCATTTCGATCTCCTACGGATGGCTTTCGGGAAACACGAGCAAATTGCCTTCCATGATCACGTCGCCTCGCATTTGCACCGAAAAGATGTCGGTTTGCTGAAACCCCGGATCGGTGGGGCGAGGCGTACTGCTGGCCGCGATCTTGAAGCGGACATCGTTGAAACGGACCACGTCCGGGAGGCCCAGCTCCAGGACATCCCGATCAAACAGTTCGCCATCACCTCCGAAACCGGAATTGATGGACCGGACCCGCAGTGTCAGCCCCTCGAAGGCAAAATTTCCGCGGATGTCGTCCAGTACCATCCAGCCTCCGTTTTCTCTAAGCTGGTAGGCGAACCGGGCGCCGCATTTTTTGGTGGTCTCCTCGCAGCGACCGAAATAGCTGTTGTCCACGGGGCCGCCCAGTTCGTTAATGCTGATGTCACCGGACAGGTAGATACCCCCCTGGCCCGACACAGCCGCCAGACTCTGGTCGTCCAGACGGGTCATCTCGGCGCTGGCCGCAGACGCGAGGACAACACCACAGGCAGCTGCGATAAACTGAGAAAGCATCGTGGCAATCATGGCGCCAGGTCCCTCGTCCGAATTTCCAGGTGCTGTATCAACATGCCCTCCACCCGCGCTGAGCCGAAATCCCGCTCGCCGACACTGAAGTTGCCGATGAACAGATTGCTGCGGTATTCGGAATTGGTGTAGTAATCCTCGTAGAAATCCCAGGCTTCAGGATTACTGCTAGCCCGCTGCCCGTCAGCTCCGATCTCTCCGAACCCCGGCCGACGGATTGACGCCACCTCAATGACGAAATTACCGGTACCGTCGACATCAAAGAACACCGGCTGGAGTTCGTTACCGATGGCCAGTTCCAGAACAAAATCCCGCAGCAGAATACGGGAACCACACTCACTGCCATCCAACTCGCAGGCATTGATCGACACTTCCGGCGAGTAGAAATTGAGCCTGAACTGGCCGACCATCTGGCGCCTTTCGTTGTCACCCCACAGTCGCAGATAGCTGCCGTCAATCACGGCGCTGGCGGCGTGGATATTGATATTTGCAGAGCGGTCGTCGCCAACGGCAAGGTTCATTTGCAGGCCAATGTCCGGGCGCTCACCCACGAAATCGTCGGTTTTTGGCCGGTTGGCACAGGTGCCTGATCCGGCCACCGCGCTGGAGCTCAGGCAGTCATAACCCTGGCCCGGGCTCATCAACGCCGGAGCCGCGAATTCGAGAACGGCCTTGTCCGCCACGCCGATGGCATTACCGTCCACCACATCGATGCGGTAGGGGTTGATCAGCCGACCAAGGTTCACTGGACTGAGATTCTGACCGTAGTCGCTACCACTGCCAGAGATATAGAGATGATTGACCGTAATATCCACGTCGCGGCCATCGGTGCTCTTGATGCCACCGATCCGGAAGATCCGCGCCTGCTCTCCATTAGGCCCCGGCTGATCCGTGCCGTGGGAGAACTTGGAATCCTCCAGCACGACACCAATGCCCGCCCCCTCAATACCGGACAGCTCAGCCTCGCTCAGATCATGGAGCTCCGCTCGGGCAAGGGATGAAAACATCAGCGCCAACACGAGGGTCGCGGCCAACGGACCTGAGCCGATGACTGTCCTCACTGCCTTGAGGGCGGCCATCAGAACAGCCCCTTGCCACGGTCGATGTACTCGGTGCGGTAACGGGCCGTGCCGTTCAGCGCCTCCGCGAGATTGACCTCGACGGCGCCGTTGGGGATATTGAAGAACGCACCGGAGGTCGCGCGGATAAAATCCTCCGGTGTCGCGCGGGTGTTCTTCACATCGGTCAGCCATTCCAGATCTTTGGTCTGAAACGAAATGAACGCACCCTCTTTCGGAGCAACAATCCGCCGCCCCCCGCTGCCGTCGCTCTCCAGCTCACCCACCGGGAAGCTGTTGTACTGGTCCAGAGAGAAACAGGCTTCGATACCCAGCACCTCGCAATCCCTGGCAACCACCACCACATCGCAGGAACCGAAAAGGAACCCGGAGCAATTGGTGGTGTACAGCTCGGAACTGAGAGTGGGCGAAATGAAATCGATGATCCCCGCAACGGCGCCGTTGACATCTTCCAGAACGAACGATTCTCCGTTGGGCACGCCCACGAATTCCGCTCTGATCGGATCAAGCTCCCCGGCGTTCGGTGCATCGGGGCCCTGGACCAGTTGCGCCTTGGTGATCAGCGGACTGCCACCGGCCAATACAGGCGTCAACAGCTGGACCAGCTGGTCAAAGAAACCACCGGTGCTGTTTTCCGCTTCCCGTAACCCCTGACCGGTATCGATAATGTCGATATTCACGTTGCCGGTAAGGCTCTGAATACTGCCCGACAGCACGCCCATGGCTTCACCAAACCCGAGCCGGACACCCACCACCTCGTTGCTGGCCTCGTCAAAAGCGAACTCAAAGAATGGGTCGATGATCTGGAAGGGTACGATTTCCCCTTCACCGTAGGGACTACCATCAGGCTTGACCTGACGGGCAGCCTTGGGGTTTTTATCGAAGTACGCCTGGTTATTGATGTAGCCAAGGGCAAAGTCTTCGATCAACACATCCGAAGAACCGGTTCGCTCGCCTTCACGCTCGTAACGACCGAGCTCGAGCACATCAACATTAGTCTGAACGTCGATCTCCATACCCAGGTTGATGCGGGTGTACGACGTTGTATTGGAGGGGTCAGGATGATAATCCCGATCAACGGAAAGAAAAGCCTGACCGGTCACTTCGGACATGGCTTCGTCCGAAATGGGGCGCAATTCGGCACCGACCCCCGAGGCCAGTAACGACAGGAGCACAAACGACGACATTTTCTGACTCATAGCCACATCTCACGACGGCCGCGTTGTTGATCTTGTGCGGCGGATTAAAAGATGACTGATGAGCGTCTCTGAGACTGGCTCTTGTAGTGTTTTGGCCAGTTTGTGTACAGAAGTTTATCTTTGTTTACACAATGTCACTGTGCGCGGCGTCATAGAATGACAACGTTCGGTGCATTTTTTTCAGGCAATAAAAAACCCCAGCATCAAGGATGCTGGGGTTTAGGTATTAAGAGCCTGACGATGACCTACTCTCACATGGGCGAACCACACTACCATCGGCGCTGGTCTGTTTCACTTCTGAGTTCGGGATGGGATCAGGTGGTTCCAGACCGCTATGGTCGTCAGGCAAAACGGATGATCACT
>JAEPMM010000079.1 GCA_017643965.1 Marinobacter sp. | reverse complement strand
TGTACTGAGCGTCCCTGAGGACATGAATAAAACGTAATATCCGAAAAAATCGAATAAAAGTCACACCATTTCGCCAGTTTACTCTTTTTGTCGTTGGCGGATCTGCCACCGCATCACATGCCTGGCAATCTGCTGGCGGTCACTGTCGTGAATATCGGTGAATTCGGTGTGAACCCGGGCGCTGCCCGTGGCGTCGCTCTCGATGTGGATAACCCGTGCCACGGCTTGCGCCTGAAACAGCTCCGGGGGAAGTGTCATCCGTACCGCCAGTAAATCGCCCTCGCTCCAGGCGTTGCGATCACTGCAAAAAGCAACGCCGCCCTCGCTGAGGGTGACATCCTGCCAGTCCTCCGGTTGCAACGGATTTTGCTCAAAGGCCATAATGCGCGCCAGTATATCGAGCTTTCCGTTCAGTGACTTGATCAGGGCGGTCAGCAGGCGATCCCGCTCTGCGAGCGTGGCGAGCTGTGCACGTACGTCCTGGTCAAGGCGCTTTAATTCCGCCCGAAGGCTGCCCAGGTGATCACCGTTGAACGAACGGTCGCCGTCCTCGGCCCGGCCGACGATCCGGCGGAGTTCAAGACCAATATGGTCTTCGATCCGAAAGAAATCGCGACGATCCCCGGCGTCGGGCGGTGGTGAAGCGGTAACGTCGGACGATTGTGAAGGCATTGCGGCTCCGAATCAGCGCAGCGTTTTGTGTTTATACAGAAAAGTTTAGCAGTTTCCGTTCACGCAGTGGATGGAAATCCGAATGACCCGAAGGTAGCAACAGGCACCTCTTCTCATGTTCAAACCTTTATCGCTCTACGTCGGCTTGCGGTACACCGCTGCGAAACGACGCAATCACTTCATTTCTTTCATCTCTCTGACGTCGATGATCGGGCTGATGCTCGGTGTCGCCGTGCTTATCATTGTGTTGTCGGTGATGAACGGCTTCGACCGTGAGCTCAAGCAGCGCATTCTTGGCATGGTGCCGCACGCGGTGATCGAGGGCTCCGACAACATCCGTGACTGGGAAAGTGTCGTGCGCCGGGTCGAGGAGCACCCGCGGGTGCTTGCCGCTGCTCCTTTCATCCAGGGGCAGGGCATGGTGACTGGCGGTGGCGACGTTCGCGGCGTTCTGCTCAATGGCATATTGCCGGAACAGGAGCGTGACGTTTCGATCATCGAGAAGCACATGATCGAGGGGAATCTGGACGATCTGAAATCCGGTGATTTCGGCATAATTATCGGTCGTACCATGGCGTCCAGCCTGCGGTTACAGCTCGGTGACAAGGTGACCGTGGTTCTGCCGGAAGCGTCGGTGACCCCGGCGGGCGTGTTGCCGCGGCTCAAGCGATTCACGGTGAGGGGGGTGTTCAGTGTCGGCGCGGAGCTGGACGGCAATTACACGCTGGTGCATATGGACGATGCGTCGAAACTGATGCGAACCAACGGCCAGGCCCAGGGGGTTCGCCTGCTGGTGGATGATCTGTTCGCGGCGCCGCGGGTGGCAGAGCAGGCTGCGAGAAGTCTGGATGGCCGCTATTACATCTCGGACTGGACTCGCACCCATGGCAATCTGTTCCAGGCCATTCGCATGGAGAAGACCATGATCGGCCTGCTGCTGATGTTCATTGTGGCAGTGGCCGCGTTCAACATCGTGTCGACTCTGGTGATGGTGGTAACCGACAAAACGGCGGATATTGCGATCCTGCGCACCATGGGCGCGACACCGGGTCGCATCATGCGCATCTTCATCATCCAGGGCGGCGTCATCGGCATCTTCGGTACGCTGGTTGGCACTGCGCTGGGGGTTTTCGGTGCGCTCAATATCAGTGCCTTCATTTCCTGGCTGGAAAGCGCCCTGGGGCATCAGTTCCTGAGTGCCGATGTGTACTTCATCAGCTACCTGCCTTCCCAGTTGCAATGGCAGGACGTGTTCATCATCAGCGGTGCCGGTCTGGCCATGAGCCTGCTGGCCACTATTTACCCCGCCTGGCGGGCATCACGAGTCGATCCGGCGGAGGCCCTGCGCTATGAATGACAACACCGAATATGCCGCCGATACCGCGCTGGTGATTGATTGCCGCGAGGTAACCCGCACCTACAACGAGGGCCCGGAAAAGCTGACAATCTTCTCCGACATCTCTCTGCGGGTCTCGGCGGGTGAAACGGTGGCGATCGTTGGCAGCAGTGGTGCCGGCAAAACCACCCTGTTGAACCTGCTGGGCGGTCTGGATCGCCCGTCATCCGGCCACATTTCCATTTGTAATCAGGACATTCACGCCATGAGTGAGGCGGGCCGGGCACGTTTCCGTAACCGCCATCTCGGCTTTGTGTACCAGTTCCACCACCTCCTGCCGGAGTTTACCGCCCTGGAAAACGTCATGATGCCCTGTGCGCTCGGTGGCATGGCGGTGAAAGCCGCGGAAGCAAAAGCCCGGGCCGTGCTGGGTGAGGTCGGAT
Source organism: Marinobacter sp. (assembly GCA_017643965.1). Classification (GTDB taxonomy): domain Bacteria; phylum Pseudomonadota; class Gammaproteobacteria; order Pseudomonadales; family Oleiphilaceae; genus Marinobacter. Next base: position 7,977 of record JAEPMM010000079.1, on the reverse strand, counting down.
TGGGCCAGCGGCTGACCCACAAGCCCGGCGAGCTCTCCGGCGGCGAGAGACAGCGGGTGGCCATTGCGCGGGCTCTGGTCAATGAACCGGACTGCGTGTTGATGGATGAGCCCACGGGGAACCTTGATGAGCACACCGGTGAGGGGGTCAAGCAGTTGATCGAAGCCCTGAGAGACCGGCTGGGTATTGCCTTTGTGATGGTGACCCACGATATGAGCATGGCCCGTAGCCTCGGGCGTGTGCTCCGTCTGGAGCAGGGAAGGCTGCTGACCGAACGCTAGCGGCTCGGTCGCCGGAGCAGCCTGCGCTCCTGCCAGTCAGTGCGCACTTTCCGCCGCCAGAGAAACTGGATGGTGAGGTAGGCCGCACATGCCGCGAGGGTTGCCACGATCAGCGACCCCAGGTAGAGCGGAATGCCGATGTCGAGAATGCGCTCACTGATCCACGACCAGGACGCCTGGAACTCGAATTTCAGCACCGGTCGATCCAGCAGCCAGGCGCCGACCTTGTAGTTGAAGTAGAACATCGGCGGCATGGTCAGCGGATTACTGATCCAGACCAGCACGGTGGACAAGGGCAGGTTGGCGTTGAACCAGATGGCAAAGAATGCGGCCGCCAGCATCTGAAATGGCATCGGAATAAGGCACAGGAAAATGCCCACCAGAAAGGCGCGGGATACGCTGTGACGGTTGATGTGCCAAAGGTTGGGTTCATGAAGGATGTCGCCCAGGAATTGCAGCGATTCCATCGCGCGGATTTTCTCCGGCGTTGGTAGGTATCGTTTCATGAACTTCTTTGGCATCTGGAAGATCTGCCTGTTCAGATTGAAAGCCCCGGGGCGTGGAAAGGTGCCGGCGCTCTGGAAAATCAGGAGGACAAGGATTGTCCGGAAATCTTGCCGCATTTGCCTGCGGCGTTATCTTACTTTATACGTTCCCGATGTTGCCACCTCTCCCGTGGCTGATTGCGGCGGCGTTCCCGCTGGTCTGGGCCGCACTTCACATTCAGCGGCTGGCCCGGTTGGCGGTTCTCCTTTTGAGCGTACTTACCGGCGTTACCTGGGCATCATGGCATGCCTCGGAGCGATTACAGCAGGTGCTGCCGGCGTCTCTTGAGGGGCAGGTGGTGTCGGTCTCGGGCTACCTTTGCAACATCCCCACCCATGGCAGCTTCAACAGCCTGCGTTTCAATTTCTGTATTACCCACTGGCATCGGGGCGACAGCTCACTCGTCAGCGCGGGCGAGTTACCCCGGACGGTTCGTCTGGCCTGGTACGGCAATGGTGATAAGCGCCTTCCGGGGCATCGCCTGAGGCTTGATGTGGTGCTCAAAAAGCCACATGGGGCGATGAATCCCGCCGGATTCCGGTATGAGACCTGGTTGTTCAGGAAAGGTTTCCGCGCCACCGGGACCGTCCGCGACGTGGCCGAGGCGCCGGCGGTATCCTGCACGGCGCATTGCCAGTACGCGGCGTGGCGGCTGGATCTGGCCGATTCGCTGGCGTCCGTGATGGGCGAGGCGGAACACTACCCGCTGCTGGCGTCTCTGTTGATGGGGCACCGTGGCGCCATGACCGCCGAGCATTGGGCCGTGCTCAAGGCGACCGGCACGATCCATCTGGTGGCCATCTCCGGTTTGCACCTTGGTCTGGTCGCCATCGGCGCAGGTTTCCTGGCGAGGCGTTTGATCACCTTTCTCCCGGCCGGTTATCCGGCGCCGCAGCGCCAGCGCTATCTGGTGCTCGGCGTGGTTGCCATTGCCTGTCTGCTCTATGCACTTGCTGCGGGTTTTACCGTGCCGACGCGCAGGGCGCTGATCATGGTGCTGGTGGCCGGCTGGATCTGGCTGAAGGGCCGTCAGGTGTCAGCCTGGCACGGGCTGGCCCTTGCTCTGTTCCTGGTGGTGCTCACAGACCCTTTTGCGCCTCTGGATCAGGGATTCTGGCTGTCGTTCGGAGCGGTGTCGGTACTGATTCTGGTGTTTGCCGGGCGGCTCGCACCGCCCCGCTGGCTGGCGGCCCTGGCACTGGCGCAGGCGGCGGTGTTTGTCGGGTTGTGGCCAATACTGTCGGTGCTGGATCAGGGGCAGCCCTATTCCGGTTTGTTGGCCAACCTGTTCGCCATTCCCTGGGTGTCGTTCGTAGTCATGCCGTTGCTGATGGCCGGCACTGCGCTGGTGTGGTGTGTGCCTGGAAGCCGGGACGCAGTGCTCCTGGTCTTTGACGGAGCGTTGGAGGTGCTCTGGCGGGTACTGAATTGGCTGGCCTCGCTGGCGTTGCCGGACAGCGGCGCCGATGTCGGGTTGGCGGCCGCCATGGCCCTTTTAGTGCTGCTGGTGCTGATGGTGCCTGCGCCACGGTTGAGGATGGTATTGCTGTTTGCCGGCGCGCTGCTGCTGGGCGCATCGTCGATACGTGAGCCGCTGGCCAATCCCTGGGTGGAACAGGTGGAGATGCGGGTCTGGGATGTGGGGCAAGGTTTGTCGGTACTGATCCGGCACCACGATCAGGTGCTGCTTTACGATACCGGGCCAGCGGTCCCCGGGGTGTTTTCATCGGTGGAATCGGTGTTGATCCCCAACTTCCGCCGCCTCGGTATCCGCCGCATTGACACCCTGGTGATCAGCCATGCAGACAGTGATCATGCCGGTGGTCTGTCTGCACTGTTCGCCGCCTACCCCGTGGGCGAGGTGATCAGCGGCGAGCCGGAGCGCCTGCAGGCGCTGGACGGTGGCTACGGCGGACCGGTGCCGGCAGCCTGCAAATCCTCGCCGCCGCGCACCATCGCGGGTGTCCGGGTTCAGTTCTGGCAGGGCGATGATGCCGACCAGGCTGACAATTCCAATGATCTTTCCTGTGTGGTCATTGCCATGGACCCTGGCCGCCGCTTTCAGGTCATCCTGCCCGGTGATATCACCGCCGCCGTCGAGCGAGCGATGATAGTGGCGCCCCGCCTGAGCGGTAGCCGGACGAGTGAGCCGACTACTCGGATCGTGATGGCCCCGCATCATGGCAGCAACACCTCGTCAACGATCTCCTGGGTGGAAGCGCTGGCGCCGGATTGGGTGATCTACAGTGCCGGCTACCGGCATCGCTTCGGCCATCCTCACCCGACTGTCGTGGATCGCTACCACGCCGTGGGCAGTCGGCAACTGAACACCGCCTATTCCGGCGCTGTCCGCATGGTGCTGGACGACACCGGCGTTCGGGTTGACCAGCAAAGAGCCACTGCACCATTCTGGATTCGTGGTCCCATAACGGATTGGTGAGCAGTGTAAAATACCGTGACACAACGGGTGTGGCCTGAAGCAGCAGCTATGCTAAAGTAGCGCGGCTTGTTAACAATCAGGGAGACCAAGCGTGTTCGAGCTGTTGAAAGCCGGTGGCATTTTGATGGTGCCAATTGTTGCCTGTTCCATCCTGGCGCTTGCCATAATTCTCGAGCGGTTCTGGACGCTGCGAGCTTCCCGGGTGGCGCCACCCCAGACCATCAATGAGCTGTGGCGCTGGATCAAGAAAAAAGAGCTGAATGGCCGGAAGCTGAAAGCCCTGCAGGGCTCGTCTCCCATGGGCCGTATCCTCGCGGGCGGTCTGATGAACGCCAAGCATGGCCGTGAAATCATGAAAGAGAGCATCGAGCATGAGGCCAGTCAGGTCATTCACGACCTCGAGCGCTTTCTCAATCCTCTGGGTACCGTTGCCACCATCACCCCATTGCTGGGCCTGCTGGGCACGGTTATCGGTATGATCAAGGTATTCGCGGAAATCCAGCTGGCCGGCGTCGGTAACGCGGGCAACCTTGCCGGCGGCATTTCCGAGGCATTGATCACCACCGCGGCCGGTCTGAGTGTGGCCATCCCCGCGCTGATCTGTCACCGCTACTTTATCCGCCGCGTGGATGAGCTGGTGGTGGGTATGGAGCAGGAAGCCATCAAGCTGGTTGAAGTCGTCCATGGCGACCGAGAAATTGATGTGGAAGGAGCCTGAACGTCGTGAAGTTCAAGCGCCAGAGAAGCCAGGAAGTCGGAGTTGACCTGACGCCACTGATCGATGTGGTGTTCCTGCTGTTGATCTTCTTCATGGTGTCCACCACCTTCACCCGCGAGAGTCACCTGCAGGTCGAGTTGCCGCAGGCCAGCGCCGAGGCCCGCGCCGAAACCGAGGTGCGGGAAATTGATGTGGTGATCAACGCCGAGGGGCAGTACATCCTCAATCAACGCACCCTTGTGAACAACCGCCGGGAAACCCTTGAGCGCGCGGTCAGTGAGCTTGCGGAAGGGGACAACTCCCTGCCTTACGTGATCACTGCCGACGCCAGGACGCCTCACGAGTTTGTGGTGCGCGCAATGGATGTGGCTGGCCGGCTGGGCTTTGCCAAACTGAGCATTACCACCGAGCGGGAGGCTGACGGCCAGTGAGTGAATCTGCACCGGGCGCCGACACTGAAGCGCCCTCGACCTCCAACTGGGCCACCTATAAACGCCTGCTCGCCTACGTAAAGCCGTTCTGGCTGGCGTTTTCACTGGCAGTACTGGGCAACGTGATCTACGCAGCCGCGTCCACGGGGATGGCTGCCGCCATGGAGTACGTCATCCTCGCCATTGAAAACCCCACCGAGCAGAACCGGATCCTGTTGACCCTGCTCATTGTCGGGGTTTTCGCATTCCGCGGTGTGGGCACGTTTCTCAGCCAGTACTTCATCAGCTACGTCGGGCGTCAGGTGATCAATGCCCTGAGAAATCAGGTGTTTGATCGTTTACTGAGCCTGCCGTCGCGCTATTTCGATGACAACGCATCCGGGCGCCTGGTGTCCAAGCTGACCTTTAACGTGGAACAGGTTGCCGAGGCCACCACCAACGCCGTGACCATCACGCTGCGGGAAGGTCTGACCATCCTGGGCCTGCTGGGGTTCATGCTCTACACCAACTGGAAGCTGACTCTGGTGTTTGTGGCCGTGGGTCCCCTCATCGGCTTCGTGGTCAGTTACGCCAGCAAGCGTTTCCGTAAGATCAGTAAGCGTATTCAGGGCTCCATGGGGGACATCACCCACGTAGCCTCGGAGTCCATTTCCGGTTACCGGGTGGTTCGCACTTTCGGTGGCGAGGACTATGAGCGCGAGCGATTCCGTGATGTCAGTGAGAAGAACCTGAAGCAGAGCCTGAAAATGGCGTCTACCCAAGCCATCAGCATTCCGGTGATCCAGGTGCTGGTGGCGGTGGCCATCGCTGCGCTGGTGTGGACCATGCTGGCACCGGATATTCGCGGCGAAATGAGCACCGGCCAGCTGATCGCCTTTATCACCGCTGCAACCACCATGGCCAAGCCGATTCGTCAGGTCACCTCCGTACACGCCAAGATTCAGAAGGGCGTTGCCGCCGCCCACGACGTGTTCAGTACCATGGACGAAGAGCCCGAACACGATAACGGCACCTATCGCCCGGAGCGGGTCAATGGCGATATTACCTTTGCTGATGTCTCGTTCCGCTACCGTGATCAGCTGGACAACGTCCTGCAGTCGATCTCACTGGACATCCCCGCCGGGCAGAGCGTTGCCCTGGTTGGCCGCTCCGGCAGCGGAAAGTCCACCATGGTCAGCCTGCTGCCCCGATTCTATGAATACACCGGGGGCGATATTCGCATCGACGGGCATTCCCTGAAGGACTTCGGTCTGCAGGCGCTGCGGGCCCAGATTGCCCTGGTGACCCAGAACGTGGTGCTGTTCAACGACACCATTGCCGCCAACATTGCCTATGGTGCGTTACGCCATTGCACGCGAGAGGAAATCCGCGAGGCGGCGGCAAAGGCCCATGCCCTGGAATTTATTGATCGCATGCCGGAAGGGCTCGACACCATGATTGGTGATAACGGCGTGATGCTTTCCGGCGGCCAGCGCCAGCGACTGGCCATTGCGCGGGCGCTGCTCAAGAACGCACCGATTCTGATCCTTGATGAGGCCACATCGGCACTGGACACCGAGTCCGAGCGCCACATCCAGGAAGCGCTCGAAACCGTGATGCAGGGGCGAACCACCCTGGTGATTGCTCACCGGTTGTCGACCATCGAGAAAGCTGATCGCATTCTGGTGATGGAGGCGGGGCGGATCATCGAGTCCGGTCGCCACGATGAACTGCTGGCCAACGGTGGTGCCTACGCGCAGTTGCATCAGCTGCAGTTCAGCGAGCACGCATGACCACACTGATCGACCGCCTTTGGTATGGCACCGGGCGGCCGCTGTGGCTGTTGTATCCGCTGGCCTGGCTCTACCGGGTGGTGTCTGAAAGCCGCCGCCGCAAAGCCTGGCGCGAGAAAGATGCACCGCTTCCGGTGCCGGTGATCGTAGTTGGTAACCTCACCGCAGGGGGCACCGGCAAATCCCCGCTGACGGCGCGGCTGGTGTCGCTGCTGCAGGAACAGGGCTGGCGGCCGGTGATCCTCAGCCGCGGCTACGGCGGTCGATCCTATGCCTACCCCTTGAGAGTTGATGCAAACACCTCCACCGAACAGGCCGGAGACGAGCCGGTCATGCTGCACCTGGAAACCGGATGCCCGGTGGTGGTGGATCCGCAGCGCAAGCGTGGGGCACTTTGGGCGCTGGAACAGCAGCTGGGCGACGTGTTGATCTGTGATGACGGGCTACAGCATTACGCCTTGCCCAGAGATATCGAGCTTGCGGTGTTCGATGCCGCCCGTGGCATTGGCAACGGCGCAGGCATCCCGGTGGGCCCGCTCAGGGAGCCTCTGGAGCGTTTGTCCGGTGTGGACTTCGTGGTGACCAACGGGGGGCGGCTGGACGACCTGGAGCATCCCCGGCAATTCACCATGGTGCTGGAGCCGACCGGACTGCGACACCTGAAGACCGGCAAGTCTGCGCCACTGGACAGCTTGCGCGGGGAGCCGGTGCAGGCGGTGGCGGGCATCGGCAATCCCGGGCGGTTTTTCGCTACACTGGAATCACTGGGTGCGCAGGTGTCCGGGCGGGCGTTTGCCGATCACCATAAATTCCAGGCCTCGGACCTGGAAACCGGAAGCACCCGGCGGCTGGTCATGACCGCCAAGGATGCGGTCAAATGCCGGGACATAGCGGGCGATAACGCCTGGGTGTTGTCGGTTACCGCGACCCTGCCGTACGAATTTACCGTGGCATTCCTGGATCGCGTGCGGGAATGTGCCTCGCTGTTACATCATCAAGAGACCGAGAGAAGCTGATATGGATAAAAAGCTGGTGGCCATGCTGGCCTGTCCTGTGTGCAAGGGTGACCTGAAACTGAATCAGGAAAAAACCGAGTTGATTTGCTATCAGGACGCGATGGCGTTCCCCATTCGCGAGGGCATCCCGGTCATGCTGGCGACGGAAGCGCGCACGCTGTCAACGGATGAACGCCTCGATAAACGCTGATAGGGGAGTGTCATGTCCTTTACCGTGGTGATTCCCGCCCGCTACGCGTCCACCCGTCTGCCGGGCAAGCCGCTCGCCGACATTGCCGGCAAACCGATGATCCGCCATGTCTATGAGCGCGCCGGTGAGAGTGCTGCCAGCCGTGTGGTCATTGCGACCGACGATGAACGCATCGAATCCGCCTGCCGGGCCTTCGGTGCCGAGGTGGTGATGACCTCGCCCGAGCACGCCAGTGGCACCGACCGGCTGGAGGAGGTTGCCCGCACGCTCGGTTTCAAGGCTGACGACCGGATTGTCAACGTTCAGGGCGATGAGCCCCTGATCCCCCCCGCGCTGATCAATCAGGTGGCCGACAACCTTGAGCGTTTTCCCCACGCGGCCATCGCGACCCTGTGTGAAAAGATCACGGATCTGGCCAGCGTGTTCAATCCCAATGTGGTCAAGGTGGTCGCGGATCATCAGGGCATGGCTCACTATTTCAGCCGGGCACCCATCCCCTGGGCCCGTGATAGCTGGAATCAGGATCACTGGCCGTCCGGAGATACAGCTTTACCCGCCGGTGTGAGCTATTTCCGCCACATCG
>JAEPMM010000028.1 GCA_017643965.1 Marinobacter sp. | reverse complement strand
CGTTAAAACGCCATTTGAACAACGCCGTGACAGGCGAGTTACCTCTTTAGTCGGTCTTTGTGCTGTGGTCGCAGTTGTCACGTATCTGGCATTGGTGGTTGCGGCCATCATGGGGGTGATCGGATGACCGAGCAAAATAACAAAGCGGAAAAGCCTCAGGGCAGCGTTGAGGACCAGTTAACCGCTCGCAGCAATGACGCGGAGCAGGGTGACGAAAGCTACTGGCTGAAGAAAAACAATGAGCTGAGCAAAGATGGCGTGCCCTATTCGGAGTGGGAGGATTCCAGAATGTTGGTGCCCAGCTCCCTGGAGTTGGGCCCGGGGGCCGTGGACCGCTATGTCATCAGCAAACAGATCGTGCGGATGCAGGAACCGCGACGCCTGACAGCGGATGATATGGACGAGCGGCGGATCATCTACCCCGAGTCCAGTAACCGACAGATGGTGAACCGGTTCCGGGACCTGAGAACCAAGCTTCTGGAGGTTGCAGGCGGCAACAATTTCACGATCGTAGTGAGTGGGGCTTCTCCCGGCGCAGGCACATCATTTGTGGCGTTGAACCTGGCCGCGGCGTTTGCGTTTGATCAGGCGAAAACCGCCCTGGTGATTGATTGCAACCTGCGTGATCCGTCACTGCACACCACGCTCGATATCATGCCGGAGACAGGTTTAACCGATTTCCTGGATGATCCCGACTATGACATTGCACGCATTCTTTACCCCACAGGAATTCCGAGGCTCCGTCTGATTCCGGCGGGCAGTCGCCGCGAGACGCCATCGGAGTTCTTCACGTCGTTTCGGATGAAGCAGTTTCTTCAGGCCGTCAGGCGTCGATACCCCGACCGGTTTATCGTGCTGGATACGGCTGCGGTGACAGAATCCCCGGATGCGCGCATTCTTTCGGAGCTCTGTGACTACGCCATGCTGGTTGTGCCCCATGGGCGAACCACACCCGGAGTGATTGAGCAGGCTGCGTCTGCTTTCGGCTCAGAAAAGTTCGTGGGGGCAGTGATCAATGGGTAATTCGAGGGTGCGTCGAGACGTTGTCTGGCAACAGATGCTGTGCGCCGGTCTGGTTGTGTTGCTTCCGCTGGCCGCTGCGGCCAAGCCAGTAAGGATTTTCGGGGGTTTTGAATCCCGGTTTACCGACAATGCCCGAAAATCGGCGTTTGAGGAGGAATCGGACCTGGAATCCGAGGTCAGTGTTGGCATCCAGCACACCTCGGATCCGGGCCGATGCAATTCTGACCTGGATGCCCGCATAGCGTATGTGTACTGGCTTGACGATACCTTCGATCCGGAGCCCTACGGCGATATGGATTTTCTGGGTGACTGCCGAATCGGTAGAGGATTGGTCTGGCGAGCTGAGAACTACCTGCGTGAGGTCGTTCAGGACAGTCGGGTCAGCAACAATCCGGACAATCGAACAAGCAAGAACCTGTTTCGTACCGGGCCAGAGTGGACCGTCAGGCTCGGGTCAGTGGACCAAGTCGTGTTCGCGGCGGAATATGAGAACACGGAGTATGACGAACCGGAGGAGACAGACAGCGAGCGGTATATTGGTACCGTAAGCTGGAATCATTTTTTTGATCCCTCCTTTACCGGAGGATTGAGCGCTACCGCTGACCAGGCAGAATTGGATACCGACGAAGAGATAGACCGTGAAACCCTGTCCGCCACGTTCAGCAAAACGTGGGCGGCGACCAGTTTGGCGGGGGCCGTGGGTTTCAGTCAGATAGAAACGGTGTCTGATAGCCGAACGGGCGAAACCGATGGGTTTGTCGGGAATATCGAACTTGTCCGGGCCATTAACCCGACCACCGAACTGACGCTGGAGGCGAGCCGTGAACTCACCGATGTGACGTCGGACTTCGACATCCGATTTGACGAGTTCGTATTCAATCTGGAGCAGACCAGTGCCGTTGAGGTGTCGCTTGCCCGTGGGGAATTGCTGAAAACCTTCAGCGCGGGGTCCACACTTGCGCTGGGCGCCTATGCCAGTCGCTCGGACTATATTGATGTGGGGCTTGAGGAAGATCGCGCAGGCTTTGTGGCAGACTATCGCCGTCCGGTTACCTCGCAGATGACTGCGACGTTTCTGTACGCCTTTGACAGCTTGAGTTACTCCGACGATGACACCCGGGACAGTGTCATCCGGTTGAATGCGGGGATTGAATACCAGCTCAACCGGCAACTCGTTTTTGCCGGCAGAATCGGCCACGAACAGCGCCAGAGCGAAATAGACGCCAGGGAATTCGACGAGAACTGGGTTTCGTTTGGCCTGAACTACCAGTTCCGCTAGGCCAGCCACCCCGACGTATCCGCGAGGCAGGGAACCGCGCCATGACACGCAAGATTCAGAATGCATTGACTATCGATGTGGAGGACTATTTTCAGGTTGCCGCCCTGGCTGAGGCCGTTGACCGGGACGACTGGTCTTCGATGGAATATCGCGTGGAGGCAAACACAGACCGTTTGCTGGCACTGTTTGACGAGCACCAGACCAAAGCCACATTTTTTACCCTGGGCTGGGTTGCCGAGCGCTCGCCGGCACTGATTCGCCGTATTCGCGACGCCGGGCATGAGATTGCCAGCCACGGATACAGTCATCAGCTGATCTACACCCAGACGCCTGAGGTGTTTCGCGAAGAAACCCGGAAATCGAAGACGGTGCTCGAAGACATCACCGGGAATGCGGTGACAGGTTACCGCGCAGCCAGTTACTCGATCACCTCAAAATCGCGATGGGCGCTCGATATTCTTTATGAGGAGGGGTTCACCTGGGATTCCTCAATTTTTCCGGTGCATCACGATCGTTACGGTATGCCGGGTACGCCTCACGAGCCTTATCTCCTGCAGACACCCAACGGCGGTACCCTCACCGAATTTCCGTTGTCTACCTGTCCCATCGGGCAATACCGGCTTCCTATTGCCGGTGGCGGCTATTTCCGGCTATTCCCCTACGGACTCAGTCGTTGGGGGCTGGGAAAGATCAACAAGGCAGGGCAACCGTTCATTTTTTACCTTCATCCCTGGGAAATCGATACAGAGCAGCCGCGGCTGAAAGTGAAGGCTTTCTCGCGATTCCGGCACTATAACAACCTCGACAAGTGCATGGGGCGCCTTGAACGCCTGCTGGGAGATTTCCGGTTCGGGTCGGTTTCGGACGTGCTGGCCGGAACTGCCATTTCAACCGATGCAGTAGCGGTCTGAGGACCAGTTAAGGAAAGGGAAATGGAAACGGAAGTACCTGCTGCCAGTCTGGACGGCGTCAAAGCGCGGCTCAGTGAGCTCAAGGCACTGAAAGGCCGGCTGGGCCGTCAGATTGATGAGGCGCGACAACAGGACACACGCCCGGACGACCTGATTTCCGAAATGCAGCGGGTGGGCAAAGAGATCAAGCAGCTTCAGAAGCGCATCAAGAGTCAGCTGAACGATGAAACGGCCGCGGCCGGATGGACACCCCGGCCCCCGGCAATGCCCGACGTTATTGCTGACAGACCCCTCAACGAGCCTGTTACGGTCTCGGTGTGTGGCCCTGACGGTCATGACCTCGCCGATCGCTATGTTGCCGGCCACCCTGCCGGGTCGATCTGGCACCGCCCGGACGTTTCCGCGTGTATTCACGCAACATTTGGCCACAATACGAGCTACCTGTGTGCCTCTGACGCCACCGGGGGCATTGTCGGGGTATTGCCACTCGTTCAGTTGAGGAGCCGGCTTTTCGGTAACTTTCTGGTTTCGCTGCCATATTTCAACTATGGCGGCGTGCTGGCCGATCATGCGGAAGTGGCGCATCTGCTGATTGCGGCCGCCGCGACGCGTCGGGAAGAGCTGGGCGCCGGTCATCTCGAGCTGCGCTTCAGCCAGGATACCGGATCCGGCCGACCTCAGCGGACAGATAAAGTCACCTTCTGGCTGCCTTTACCCAATGACCCGAATGACCTCTGGCACAGCTTCTCGCCAAAGCTTCGCGCACAGATTCGCCGGGGTGAGCGGGAACTGAGCGAGTTCGTCGTGGGTGGCGAAGAGCTTCTCGACGAGTTTTACCGGGTGTTTTCAATCAACATGCGGGACCTGGGAACGCCGGTCTACGGCAGGGTGTTTTTCCGGAACCTGTTGCGCTCGCTGGGCGGCCACGCCTGGCTGGTTATTGCGCGGGTGAACGGTCAGGCCGTCGGGTGTGCATTTCTCACCGGTTACCGCAACCGTATGGAGATTCCCTGGGCATCGACGCTTCGGTCTCACAGCCATAACGCGGTGAATATGATCCTGTACTGGCGGATCCTGCAGTTCGCCATGGACAAAGGTTATGAGATCTTCGATTTTGGCCGCTGCAGTGAGGACGCAGGCACCTATCGCTTCAAGCAACAGTGGGGAGCTCAGCCGCTGAGACTGTATTGGGAGTACATCCTGCCGACGGGGGAGACACTTCCGGCGCTCAACCCCGGCAATCCCAAATTCCGGTTGCTGATCGCTGCATGGAAGCGCTTGCCGGTCTGGCTTGCGAATCGCGTTGGTCCCCGTATTGTCAGGGTTTTGCCTTGATGAGTGTTTTCCAATCCAGGGCGTGGCAGAGCGCGTGGTGGGAAACCTGGGGCCATGATCCGGGGCTACGCCTGATACGCCCATGGAATGGCCAAACCTCCGGGCTGTACGAGTCCCGTTACCGCCTGAAGGGCGTTCTTCCGGTCCGCTCATTGCAGTTCGTGGGCACCAGCTATCGGAGTTTGCGCACGCCAAGAACCGAATACAACCGGTTCTGCCCGGCGGAGGTCAGTGGTAAGGACCTGCTGTCCGAAATGGTTGCTGTTCTGGAACAGAATCCGTGGAGCGAGGTGGTGTTCAGTGATCTGCTCAGTGGGTCCGAAGAGCTGTCAGCACTTGTAACCATCGCGGCCACCCACAAGTGGGCATTTCGTATAAATGCCGCGGATGAAGGCTATGCGGTCGCTACCGATGGCCGCTTCGAGGCGTACCTGGGGTCACTGGGAGCCAGCAGTCGCCTGCGACTCTACAATCGTCGAAAGTTGCTGGAAACCCGGGGAGACATTCGCCTTGATAACGCCTGGCCAGATCGTGCAGAGGCATTTTTCGATGCACTGAACCTGTTCCATCGTGCGCGTTGGAAAAAAGATTGTGTGACAGCCCGCAGTCGCGAGTTCCACATGAAGTTTCTGGCCCGGGTCATGGGTGAGGGCGGGCAGCCCATGCTGTCATTACTGACCTGTGATGGGCAGATTGTGTCGGTGCTGTACAACGTGTGGTATGAGGGCGTGGTGTACAACATCCAGGCCGGTTTTGAAGAGAATTTTCATAAGAAACTCTCGCTCGGATCCCTTCATTTAGGCTACGCCATTGAGGAGGCCTTCCAACGCGCTGATACGTTTAAATTCGATTTTCTGGCGGGCGAAGGCAAAAACGAAGATTACAAGTCACGTTTCGCCACCGAGAACTACCAGTTTATCTCGGTGATGTTGGTGAAAAGTCTGTTGTTCCGCGCCCTTTACTGGATGAGAGGGTAGATCCACCATGTCAGGGACCAAGATGAAAACCGTACTCCACCTGATCGACACCACCGGCCCGGGCGGGGCGGAAACCGTGTTTACCAGCCTGTTAAGCGAATTGCAGAAGAGTGACTTCCGCAACCTGGTGGTCCTGCGGGGTGAGGGCTGGGTGGCTGACAGAGTTCGCAGGCTGGGTATTACGCCGCACATTATCGATTCAAAAGGGAGTTTTAACCTCGCGTACATCAGGGCAATGCGTGATCTCGTCAGGGCCCACGATGTCTCTCTGATTCATGCCCACCTTCTGGGCTCCAATGTGTACGGAGCCCTGCTGGCGTTGATCTGCAGAAAACCGATGATTGCGACCTTCCACGGTGCCGTCGATGTGGCTGCCCGGGAGCGATTCCTGAAGGCAAAATTTGCCATCATCGGCTGGGGAGCGTCCGCGATTGTCTGTGTATCACGGCGACTGCAGCGAGAACTTGCGGAACGCAGTAGTTTGCCGACACATAAGCTTGAACTGATCTACAATGGGGTTGATCCGGAGCCGTTTTTGTCGCCCTGTGCCGGTGCTCTCAAAGCTGAGTTGGGGCTGTCTGAGCAGGCGACGCTGGTTGTTTCCATTGGCAATATCCGCCCGGCAAAGGGGTATCAGTATCTGGTCGATGCGGCAGTCAGGCTTGCAGAGCACGCGCCCGACATCCACTTCATCGTGGTTGGCCACCAGCGAAAGGCATTGTTTGATGAACTGGAAGCACAGATTGATCGGGCACCGCGGCAACCCAATATCCATTGGCTGGGCTTCAGAGAGGATGTCGCAGATATACTCAGACAAGCGGATGTTTTTCTTCTGCCCTCTGTATCGGAGGGTTTTTCGATAGCCACAGTGGAAGCCATGATGGCTGGCGTGCCGGTTATCGCAACGCGCAGCGGAGGGCCTGAGGAAATCCTTGAGGACAACCAGTCCGGGTTTCTCATACCGGTGAAAGATTCAGCGGCGATTGCCAGCGCGATTGAAAAGTTGATGGATCCTGCAGAGCGGAGCCGGGTCACCGAGGTAGCCCGGGCCATTGCCCAAACGCGGTTCAGCCTGCACAGCATGCTGAGTGGCTATCAAAAACTCTACAAGAGATACACCGGCCATTAGGATTTCGGGCGGGAGGCGGACAGCAATCGTCAGGTTGTGGCAAACAGGGAAGGGGGATTGCGTTGAAGTCGTTCATCGTAAGGCTTGCGAATCTGATCGGGGAGACGGGTATCTACCGCCTGCTTTGCCCCAATCGAATGCCCGTGTTCATGCTCCACAGGATAACGGAAGGGCCAACGGCGCTTGCCGGAGCCATGCCTGCGGACACACTTCGCCGTTATCTGACCTACCTGAGTGACCGCCAATACCATGTACTGACCATGACTGAGCTTTTGGCGGTCGTTGAACAGAATCAGTGCATTCCCGATAAATCCGTCATGTTCACCATTGATGACGGATTCCGGGATCATCACGACCTGGCCGGAAAGATTTTTGACGAATTCGGATTTCCGCTGAATTTCTTTGTGATCACCGATTTATTGGATAGTAAGCTGTGGCCCTGGGATGATCAGATCAATTATGTCATCGCTCACACTCCGAAAGTATCCGCCGACATAGTCCTGCCATCCGGGCAGATACATCCCATTGATCTGGAAAACAAAACCCAGAGGCAAGCGGCGCGAGAGCTCAGGAACCAACTGAAGCGTGAGGACCAGGAACACCTGTATGACTGGCTCAGAAACCAGCTCTACCCCGTGCTTGATGTGGCTTTCCCGACTGACATTCCGCCGGAGTATCGACCCATGTCCTGGGATGACGCCCGGTCACTGAGGGCGCGGGGCCATGGGGTCTATCCCCATACCTGTTCTCACAGGATTCTTTCAACGCTGTCGCTGGCGGAAAAACAAGCCGAGATCAACCAGTCCCTTGAGCGAGTGGAAACCGAACTGGCATACCGGCCGGACGTGTTTGCCTACCCCACGGGAAGGCGTTCGGACTACGACAAGAACGACGTGGCAGAGCTCAAGAAGTCGGGTTTCAGGATGGCGTTCAATACCGTGCCGGATTACGTGAGGCAGGGGCAGAACCCCTATGAATTGTCCAGATTCTCTCTGCCTGAGAGGCTGTCGGAATTCCTGCAGATCGTAAATCGGTTTGAGGCGTTGAACCGAAGGGTGCTCCGTCAGCCGGAGTTACCGGCTAACTTTTTACTGACCCGGTAAAGAATCTCTTTCATTGAAGCGAGGGAGTAATGGAGCGCTGGACGCGGGTCCTTCCAGTAAAACAGCGCGCCAACTCTTCGATGTTTGAGCAGACCGAAATAGAGTTGAAGAATATGCAGCAGCCGTTCGCGGTTCTCCAATCGCGCGATCAGATCCCCGAAAAAGTTCCAGTAAACGTGATTGTTCTTCTGCGGACCGACCTGAATGTTGTTGCCATATGCAGCGTGGGTAGAGGCCAGCAGGTTGTTGACCCCACACCGCGTATCGAACCAGTTGCACATGCCAAGGCGGGGATTGGTTTCGATGTAATAATAACGGTTGGTTGTCGGATCCCGCTTGAACTCAATCATGGCCGGCCCCGTGTATTTGAGGATTCCGCCGATTTTCTCGCAGATCGCGCGCAACTGCTGATTTTCAAGGCTCATGGCGAGCGAGGTGACGCCGTAATGAGAGGGCATGGTTCCCAATCGTTTGAATACGAAGCATGCTGTCATTAAATGGTTCTGATCGAACGTGACATTGCAGACCCAGAGGTTGTCATCGTTGCCCGGAATAACCTGCTGGGCAATAAAACGATTCAAATGGCCGCTAAAGCGTTTCTGAAAAACTTCGAGCTCCGCGCGGGAATGAACGATTTCATTTTTTGCGCCGAGCAACTGGTATTCCCGGAAGGTTCGCGGTTTGATAATCAGAGGGAAGGTTTCAGGTAAGCAATCCGCCAGATCGAAGTAGGTTCTTGGCAGAGGGATAGCACCTCCTGCCATGAATTCACATTCAAGCTTTTTATCATTGAGGATGTCGGTTGTTTCTCCTCCGGGCACCATCAAATGGTGCTTGCTGTAACCTTCGTTTTTCAGCTTTCCCAGTATTTCCGCCGCGTAGTCGGAGCATGCGATCAACACCCCGGAGCCGGATTCTGTTGTATAAAGATTATCCAGGATCAGTCGGACGTCATCCAGAGAGGGGGAGCTTGGGAGTAGAAAACGATATTGACTGAAGCGGCTGTATGCGCTCAGATCTGTTTGACCGGTTAACAGGGTGTAGGTCCGCAGTCCGGCATGAGCCGCAGATCGAACGGCCCCGAGGCCATTAAGACCGCTTGCAAGCACAATAACATAGGGCTGTTGCATAAAATTATCACTTTCTGAGAGCAAGAAGGTAGTGCTTCAACTCGAACCAGAACGGACGTAGGTCGTTAAGCCGATTCACCTCATGTCTTGTCCGCAACCCCGGTTTCAGAAAACGCAGAATCTCGAGAATTTTCGCAGCTGCCGAATAGACGGTACCCGGCGCCTTCATAACCAGATACAAACGATCAAGGTCTCCCAGTAACCAGCGAAGCTGTCCGTAGTGCGATTTTACTTCCGGCAGTCGCTCGCCGACGCTGACCAGGTAGAGGAGCCAGGGGAAGTCGACACCGGAATCAATCGCCAACTGCAATGACCCCCAAAACCTGGGGTTAATTTCCATCAAATAGCCCGTGCCGTCCTGTGCCACACGGAATTCAACCATCGCCACACCATGCCAGCCCACAGTATGAAGGAGTTTTTCAGCGGAAGCCTTTAATGTTTCGTTAACCTGAGTTGACTCGCTGAGGACGCTGACGCCGCCGCCAGGAGGTTTTTCACGCAGCCTTCGGTGTGCAAAATAACAGCGAGGCTGTCCGTGGTCGAACAGAGCGAAGACGCCCTGGCCGAATCCCTCTACAAAAGATTGGATCGTAAACGGAAATCGGAAGAAAGAATGGGACTGAAGCGCTGCTTGGGCCTCTTCTTTTGAGTGCGCCACGATTACCTGAGAGGAGATTATGGCGTCATCCCGGAGAATTCTTGACTTGAATGGTTTGAGCACCACGGGGAAGTTGTCAATGGTCTCCAAGACGCTCAAACCGTCGTCTACGCTATTACAGGCCACGGTCTCAGGAATCGGAATGTTCTGCGAGCGGGCGAGCCCGAACAGGGCGTTCTTGTTAGCGACCTTTTCAACCGCCTCGGAAACCGGGAACGGGAGCACGACAGAGTCTGGTAGTTCTGATCGGTACCGAAGAATGACGTAGGTGGTCGCTTCGGTGACCGGGAGCAAAAAAGTGATTCCTAGTTCGCGAATCTGAAGCAGGACATTCTCGAAAAACTCTCGGGGAGAGGTAAAGGGGTCGGCGTAACGCAGTTGCTTGCTGCAGAATCGTGAGACGCCCGCAAGAGATGGAGTGGATGTCTCACCAACCGCTACCCAGAGTCCTTTTGAGCCAAGCGATCTGACCGAGGCCAGAGCGGCCCGTTGATTCCCGTCAAGTATCAGAATTCGGTGATCCATTGATAGCAACGTCCTGATTTGTCGCATTTTTGATGAGCACGGCGCAATTATCCGGTATAAGCAGAGTAAATTCTATGAAAGTGAACTAAAATCACAGCGTGGAAAATACACGTGTTTGCGGCCACTCCGGGGGAGCTCGGGGATTCAGTACTGAATATCGGGCAAATGCGCGTGCCTGCAGTCAGGATGAGTTGTCTACCAAAGGGAGATTTGACGTTGAACCGGTTGGTTTATGAGCGGTTTGGCTCGCGAAACGGATTCGTTCGTTATTTGGGTTATTGGTTGTTGGCACGAATTGGTATCTATCGCCGGTTTACGCTGGAGCGTCCTGAACGACAACGCAGGCTCGTTTTTATTTGCAACGGTAACATCTGCCGCAGCCCTCTCGCGGAGGTCTATGGTCGAAGTCTTGGCTGGGAAACGGCATCATGCGGTTTCGGATGCGGTGACGGCTTTCCCGCAGATCCCAGAGCAATGGATTTTGCCCGTTCGCAAGGCCTGTCTCTTGCCAAACACCAGACGATCAACATCCGGGATTTCCAATTCAGAGACTCGGATTTCATTGTTGTCATGGAACCGTCTCATCTGGCTCTTTTCCGCGAAAAATCAGGTGCCAGGTTTCCCGTTGTTCTTGCGGGTAATTACTGTCCGAATCCGAACCCCTACATTCATGATCCCTATAATTGTTGCGACGAATTTTTTGAGCGTTGTGAGCAGAGGGTGATGGAAGCGGTGCGGGGGATCTGTGGTTAGAAAGCGGAAAGAGATCACAGACGAGGAGTTTTATTCTCTGAAGGTCGGTCCAGTGTGGCGCCATTTCAGAAGAGAAAGTTTTGCTTTCTGGATGGTGTGTGGGTACTTGTTCCTGGAATACGTTCGCCCTCAGTCGATCTACCCGGTAATCGATGTCCTGCCATGGACGCAATTGGTCGTTATCGGGGCAATCCTTGGCTGCTTTACCGATAAAACCGTGCGATGGGTATCTTCGCCCATTAATGTTCTTTTGATTTTATTTCTTATCCTGATATTGATCTCGAGTTATTTTGCTTATTTCCCCCATGTCTCATTCGAAAATCTCGACCGATATTATTTATGGGTGATAATCTATTTTATTATCGTAAATATCGTAAATACCCGGCGAAGATTTTTCATTTTCATCTGTATATTCATGCTGGCCTCTTTCAAGCTCTCTTTGTCGCTGGCGATGACGTGGGCACAAAGGGGATTTGCGTTTACAGACTGGGGGCTCATGGGGCCACCGGGGTTCTTCCAGAACTCCGGGGAGCTCGCAATACAGATGCTGGTGTTCTGGCCTATTGCCTGGGCCTTCGCTCATTCAGTCCGACCTTACATTACCAAATGGTGGTATCTGGCGCTGTTACTCATGCCGATTACCGCAATTATGGTGATACTCGGGGCAAGTTCACGCGGAGGCCAGCTAGCGCTGGTATGCCAGTTGTTGGTGATGAACTACCGGTATGTCTTCAAACCAAAAATCCTGATTTCAATTGGGCTGGCTATCGCTCTTATCTGGAGCTTTCTCCCTGACGAGCAAAAGCAACGGTTTGAAACCATGGGGCAGGATGGCACCTCCAGGCAGCGTTTGTTGTATTGGGAAAACGGTGTGGAAATGATTCAGGACAACCCGGTCCTGGGAGTCGGATATTTCAATTTTGCGCCTTACTTTGAGCGCTACTACCCGGAGGATGTATTGCTGGGGAAGGCTGAGCTCCCCCACAATATTTTTATACAGATTGGCACAGACACCGGTTTACTCGGACTGGCAGTGTTCTCCGGCTTTCTGCTGGTTGCATTCAGATTGGGGAGGCGTTTCAAAGCTGAGGGCTGCGATGACAGGCAGGTTCTTATTGGCCGCTGTGCGAACTTATCACTGCTCGGATTTGTGGTGGCAGGTCAGTTCGTCACGGTTGCCTATTACCCGTTTCTATGGATACATCTCGCGCTGATCGTGGCCCTTACCAACAGTTTCCGGGCCAGTCACAAGCGAAGACAAGGACGATCATGAAGGTACTCTGGCTGTCTCACCTCATTCCTTATCCCCCTAAAGGTGGAGTGTTACAACGCACATTCAACATGGTCAAGGAGTTGGGCCGATACCATGACGTAACCCTGGTGGCCTTTAATCAGAGCGGCTTTCTGGCAGCAAGTCTCCCAGATCATGACGATCCACTCCGTGTTGCGAAACAGGAATTGCTGAAAAGCGTGACGTCAATGCATGTCCTCGATATTCCAGAGGACAGCTTGCCAATGGGGCGCTACCAGACAGCGTTGAGGGCGTTACTGAGCGGGCGGGCCTACAACATGGAGTGGCTGAAATCGGCAAAAGCCCGAAAGCTCATCAGTGATCTGGTTTCGGGAGGTAGCTTCGATGTTGTTCACATCGATACTATAAGTCTTTGTGTATATTTCGATCTGTTTGAAGGGTTGCCCGTTGTTCTGAACCATCACAATTTTGAGTCGGCAATGCTGACGTCGCGCGCAGACACTGAGTCTAGCCCGTTAAAACGCCTTTATTACAGATACGAGGCATCGCGACTGCTGAGAAGTGAAAGTCGATTTTGCCATCGGTCGCGGTTGAATCTGACCTGCTCTGATGACGATGCCGAGGCGATGAAATCTGCGATTGGCGGTGGTAATTTTCTGTCGGTCCCCAATGGCGTTGATATCAACTATTTCTATCCTGATCGGTCCGTTGCGGTGGCGGAGAACAGCATTGTGATTGTCGGGGGCCTCTCCTGGTACCCGAACCGTGAGGCAGTCGAGTATTTTATCCACGACATCTGGCCCCTGATAAAAGTGCGTATTCCCGATACAAGCGTCGATATCATCGGGCGTGGACCGACGCCAGCAATGCTGAAGCTGGCCGAAACGGATGAGCAGTTTCGCGTGCACGGCTTTGTTGATGATGTGCGGCCTTATCTATGGCGCGCCCGATTCTATCTGTGTCCGATCCGTACCGGAGGCGGTACAAAACTCAAGATTCTGGATGCTTTGGCAAGCGGATGCTGCATCCTCGCTGATCCGTTTGCTTGCAAGGGAATTGCTGTCCGGGATGGTGTGGACGTGATTTATGCGCAAACGCCCGAAAACTACGTAGACGCCATGCTGGAGCTGCTTGATAACCCGGCGCGAGAAGCCGCTCTGCGTAAAGCGGGTCCCGAGTTGATCAGACACCGTTACAGTTACACCGGAATCGGAAGACACTACGCAGAGGCGTTGGACGAACTGGTCATGGAGCCCGTATACCGGCAAAGGAGTGCCTGATGAATTCAATGCTTGGTCGGCGTGTGTTTGAGGCGGGAGCGAAGGTCCGCAATCCAACGTTATTCCAACAGTACGACTATCTGAAATCAACGGAATGGCTCTCCAGAGCTGAACTGGAGACAATTCAGCTTGCTAGTGCTGAGAAATTCCTGAGATTTTGTGGTGAGCACTCGCCCTATTATCAGCAGGTTTTTCGGGCGACCGGCTTTGATCCATCCCGGTTTTCGAGAGCAGCAGATCTAAGCGTATTGCCAGAAATGGATAAGGCGACCCTGATCCGGGAAAATTCAGCCATTCATACCAGCGGGCTCAATGAGAAGCTCCGTCTGGCCGAGACCTCGGGAACGTCCGGAGAAGCTCTGGCATTTTACCGGAATGAACGATGGGATTCGGCAATTCGTGCGGCGTTGATGCGCTCCTATGATTGGTACGATGTAAAGCCGTGGGACAAGAACGGTTACTTGTGGGGGTACAATATTGGCGCCTCACAGGCGAAAAAAGTTGCTCTTCTTGACGGGATTCAAAACCGGTTCCGGTTGTTCAGGTATTCCGAATCGGAAATACGGAGGTTCTGCCACAGGCTGCAGAGCTCGAGCTTCATTTCTGGCTACTCCAGCATGATTTACGAGGTGGCCAAATGCGTTAACGAGCTCGAACTGGGCCCGCTGCCTCTCAAGATGGTGAAGGGCACTTCGGAAATGATTCTGGATGCTTATCATCCCGAATCAAGAGCAGCGTTCGGCAAAAACATCACCAGTGAATATGGCGCAGCCGAGGCCGGTCTGATTGCGTTCGAATGCCCCTATGGGGGCATTCATGTGAATATTGAGAACGTGCTTCTCGAGCAGAGCAATGATGGCGAGCTTCTGGTGACCAACCTCTTATCCTATTCGTTTCCCGTCATCCGATACCGGTTGGGAGACATGGTGACATTGAGCGACGAGACCTGTCGCTGCGGCCGTAATCATCCCGTCCTGAAAAACATTCTGGGCCGAAAAGGTGCCAATGTCGTCGGCGACCAACAGACCTATCCTGCGCTGACGTTCTATTATGTGTTCAAGAACCTTGCCCTCGAGAAAAACATACTGCTCAACTACAAGGCGGTTCAGCACACGCAAGGCAAGGTAAAAATCTTCATCGAGGGCAAGACTAACCAGCAATATCAAAAGGATATTGAGCTGCAGTTACAGAGGTATTTCGGCGACGATATTGATTTCTCAACGCTTTATATCGATCGGTTCGTCAATGAAATGAAGAAGAAACAGTACTTTGAAACGAGCCTATAGATTATAGCCAGATAACAAGGAATGGGTTATGGCTGTATTTTCCATTGAAGTGGACGCCGGCACTGCAACTCAGACGAAGACGCGAAGCTCCGTAAGCGCAGGGTTCAGTGTGGGTGCGCACTGGACGATTCGCTTTGACGACAGCGTGGCGACGCGTACAGAACTGGGGGCCTGGACGTTCATCTGGTACGGGGAAGCAAATGCTGAACCTGACTTCAAGCGCGTGCTGGATTTGCTTGACTCGGGTCATCTGACCGAGTTGTGGGGGTTCCGCGGTATTCTGATCGCGGCCAACCCAGCGGATGACCGTATTCACATTTTCAATGATGGCTATGGGACTTTCCCGGTATATGTGAATAATTCCCCCAAAGCAGGGGAGCCACTCATTTCAGACTCTTTGCGGTGTTTTTCGGGCCACAACGTCGATTGGGCATCGTTTTACCAGTTCCTGAGTCTTGGATACGTATTTGGTGCCTACTCCCTTTTTGACGGCGTCTCCCGCCTCGAGGCCAACCATGGCCTGAAACTGAGTTATGAAAACAGCGCACCTGTGATATCCCGGTTTCCGTTGAAGAACTTCTGGCGCGACTCTGGCCCTGCAAACACTGATGACCTGATTGATATTTTCCGTGATGAAGCCGAGGGCTTCGGGAACACACAGATCATGATGTCAGGCGGGTGGGACTCCCGGCTGCTGTTGGCAGTTCTTGAACACAAGAAACCATTGCTTTACACCCATGGCAATCTCCAAAGCCGTGAGATCGCCATTGTCAGGGACGTAGCATCGGCCTGTGGTCTTCCGGTTGTGGAGCATGGTTTTGACCCTGCCGATTTTAAGGCGGCACTGTTTTCCGATTATTTGCGCAACAACGAATCCGCCATG
>JAEPMM010000451.1 GCA_017643965.1 Marinobacter sp. | reverse complement strand
ATATCCGGGTGCCGGCGCTGATGCTGAATGCGGCAGATGATCCGTTTCTCTCCCCCCGCTGCTTTCCCGATTCCAGGGCGGTGCCCGGCCAGCACGTACGTCTGGATGCCCCCCGCTGGGGCGGTCACGTTGGTTTTGTCGAGCACGCGCAGGACGGGTATTACTGGTCCGAGCGACGCGCCATTGCCCATATCCAGTCGGTGATGGGCTAACGGCTCCGGGCTGGCGTTATTTCAGCAGCGATTCCAGTTGTGGCCAGATATTGGCCAGCAGTTGGCCCTGGGCTTCGGCCGTGGGGTGAATGCCGTCCCCCTGCATCATGCCTTCCTGGTCGTAAATGCCGTCCAGAAAGAATTCCACCAGCGCGGTGTCGTATTGGTCGGCAAGCTTCGGAAAGATACCGGCAAATGCCCGGGTATAACGTTCGCCGTAGTTGGGCGGGATCTGCATGCCCACCAGCAGAGGCCGGGCTCCGGCGTCCTGAACCTGCTCAATCATGCGGGCAAGATTCTTCTCGATGACACCCGGTGGGAAACCCCGCAGGCCATCGTTGCCGCCAAGTTCAATCACCACCACGTCAGGATCGTTCTGCTCCAGAAGGCGGGGCAGGCGCCGCAAACCACCGTCGGTGGTCTCACCGCTGATGCTGGCATTGACCACTTCCCAGTCGGTCAGTCCTTCGGATTGCAGCCGGGCCCGCAACAGCGCCACCCAGGCCTCATCGGTTTGCACCCCGTAGGCAGCACTGAGGCTGTCGCCCACGATCAGCAGGGTGTTCTGCTGCTGGCCCTGATTCGCCTGTGCCTGAGTGAAGGCGAGCACAAAGACGACGAAAACTATTGATCTCAGACGTAAAAATACCGTATCCATAGACAACCTGTTAACCGACGAAAAACCGATGGAGACTCCGTGAGCAACCAGACCGACGTTCAGAACGAAGGACGGCAGCAGCCAATGCTGAAAGTCAGCAACCTGACCCACACCGTCAGCCTGGAGACAGATACGCTCACGATCTTGCAGGGGGTCAGTCTGGAAATCAATCGTGGAGAGTCCGTAGCCATTGTGGGCCGGTCCGGTTCCGGGAAAACCACTTTGCTGGGCCTGCTGGCCGGTCTGGATACACCCACCGAGGGCACCGTGGAACTGGACGGCGCGGTGATCAGCACGTTGTCGGAGGACGAGCGCGCAAAACTGCGGGCGCAGCGGGTCGGTTTCGTGTTTCAGTCCTTTCAGCTGCTGCCGGCGCTGACCGCGCTGGAAAACGTGATGTTGCCCCTGGAGCTGGGCGGGGCAGAATCTCCTGCCCGCAGGGCCCGGGAGCTGCTGGAACGGGTCGGCCTGGGTGAGCGCCTCAGCCACACGCCGCGCCAGCTTTCAGGCGGGGAGCAACAACGGGTGGCGATCGCCCGCGCTTTTGCGTCCGACCCGGCGGTGCTGTTTGCCGATGAACCCACCGGCAATCTCGACAACCGCACCGGGCAGTCGGTTTCCGACCTGTTGATGGCATTGAATCGGGAGCAGGGCACCACCCTGGTGATGGTGACCCACGATGAGCACCTGGCCGCACGTTGTGCCCGTCAGTTCAACATTGAGGCGGGCGTGTTGACGGAGCCCGAGAACCGTAACGCTGTGGAGCCGGTGTCCTGATGGCTGCTTCCGACAAACTCATGTCTATCCGCCGGGACTGGCGGGAGCGGGATGTAAGGGTGGTGCTGGCGGCGCTGATGATCGCCGTGGCCACGGTGGCCACCATTGCCCTGTTTGCCAGTCAGCTGCAGCGCACACTGGTGACCTCAGCCAGCTCCTTTCTGGCGGCGGATCGCCAGCTCGAGGCGGAGAACGGCCGGCCCGTACCGGAAGCCTGGCTGACCGAGGCGCGGAGTCGCCAGCTGGAAACCGGCCAGATGGTGGAGTTTTCCACCATGGTCTCCGGCGCCGACAGTTTCCAGCTGGTTGCCCTGAAGGCGGTCAGCAACGAATACCCCCTGCGAGGGCAGATCGAGTACCAGCGCGACGAAGATCAGCCCAGGGAGCTGGTGTCGCAAGGGCCGGCACCCGGCGAGGTGTGGATCAACCCGCGCCTGCTGCGACTGCTGGATATTGAAGTGGGTGACACGCTGGAAGTGGGCAATCTGGAACTGACGGTGTCCGGCCTGCTGGTTCGTGAGCCGGACGGTGGCTTTCGTCTGTCCGCCCTTGCGCCGCGGGTTATGATGCACGTGGACGATGTGCCGGCGACGGGCGTCATCCAGGAAGGCAGTCGGGTCGAGTACATCTACCTGTTTGCCGGCGAAGAAGCGGCCCTGGAGTCCTACCATCAATGGCT
>JAEPMM010000146.1 GCA_017643965.1 Marinobacter sp. | reverse complement strand
GCCTGCATGCCGGAGCCGCACATCTTGTTGATCGTGGTACAGCCGGAGCTGTCCGGTATGCCGGAGGCACGGGAAGCCTGGCGCGCCGGGGCCTGGCCCAGGCCGGCGGGCAGCACGCAGCCCATGATCACGTCCTGGATATCCGCCGGCTGCAGGCCGGATCGCTCAATGGCCGCCTTGATGGAGACCGCCCCCAGCTGCGGCGAACGCACCGAGCTCAGGGAGCCCATCATGCCGCCCATGGGGGTGCGGGCGGAGCCTGCAATCACAACGCTGTTGTCACTCATAACGGTTCCTCACTCAATCAGGCTTTGCCCAGTACCGAACGGGCAATGATCTCTTTCATCACTTCCGAGGTGCCGCCGTAAATCCGCTGCACCCGGGCATCAATAAAGTTCCGGGAAATCGGGTACTCGGTGGTGTACCCGTAGCCGCCAAACAGCTGCAGGCAGCCGTCCGCCACCCGGCATTGCATTTCCGTGGCGCTGTACTTGGCCATGGAGGCCGTCGGGGCATCCAGTTCGCCGCGGTCGTACTGATCAATGCACTGGTCCACGAAGGCCTTGTTCACCCGGTAATCGGTTTCCATGCGGGCGATTTCAAAACGGGTGTTCTGCAGTTGTGCCAGTTTCTGGCCGAACAGCTCCCGCTCCTGGGCATAGGCAATGGTCAGGTCGAGAGAGCCCCGGGCCGCCGCCACACCGAGGGCGCCAATCACCAGCCGCTCGCGGGGCAGTTCCCGCATCAGGTACATGAAGCCCTGGCCTTCCTCACCCAGAAGCGCCGAGGCCGGAACTCGCATATCGGAGAAAAACATCTCGGAGGTGTCGCCCGAGTGCTGGCCGATCTTGTCCAGGTTGCGGCCCTTGCTGTAACCCGGCAGCGAGGTGTCGACCAGGAACAGGCTGATGCCACGGGCACCGGCTTTCGGGTCGGTCTTGGCGGCCACGATCACCATGTCCGCGTGCTGGCCGTTGGTGATAAAGGTCTTGGAACCGTTGAGAATGTAGCTATCGCCATCCTTCACCGCATGGGTGCGGATCGCCTGCAGGTCACTGCCGGCCCCCGGCTCGGTCATGGCGATCGCGCCGACCGCCTCGCCGGACACCAGCCTGGGCAGCCATTGCTGGCGTTGTTCCTCATTTCCCATATGGCTGAGGTAAGGGGCCACGATGTCCGAATGCACCATCACGTTGGTGGACAGAGCGCCGAACCCCAGACGGGCGAGCTCCTCGCCCACCACCACGGAAAACTGGAAGGGGGCCCCGATACCGCCCCACTCTTCCGGCACATCGACACACAGCATGCCGGCGTTGCCGAGGGTGTTCCACAGCGCCCGCGGCACAATGCCGGATTTCTCCCAGGCTTCGTAATGAGGCCGCACCTCGGCTTCCAGAGCCTTGATCACCGACTCGCGGAACATCGCCAGTTCTTCTTTATCAACAGACATGGTCATGAATGTCTCCTGCAATTGAATGCGATCACTTGGGCGCCATGCGCAGGGCGCAGTCCAGACGAATCACTTCGCCGTT
This sequence comes from Marinobacter sp., assembly GCA_017643965.1. Classification (GTDB taxonomy): domain Bacteria; phylum Pseudomonadota; class Gammaproteobacteria; order Pseudomonadales; family Oleiphilaceae; genus Marinobacter. The sequence goes on along the minus strand of JAEPMM010000146.1, from coordinate 6,238 downwards.
CAGAATCGGGTTGCGCACCATCTGGTCCACCATCATGCCGAACTCCTCCGGCTTGCCCAGGCGCTTCGGAAACGGCAGCGTCGCCGCCAGGCTGTCCTGCACCTCCTGGGGCATGCCCGCCATCATCGGCGTCATGAACAGCCCCGGTGCAATGGTGTTCACCCGGATACCCTCACGGGCCAGCTCCCGCGCCGACTGCAGCGTCAACGCCACTACCCCGCCCTTGGACGCACTGTAAGCGGCCTGGCCGATCTGGCCCTCGTAGGCGGCCACCGACGCTGTGTTGATGATCACGCCCCGCTCGCCATCGCCGTTGGCGTCACGCTGGGCCATCTCGGCGGCGGCCAGACGCAGAATGTTGAAGGTGCCAATCAGGTTGACCTGGATCACCTTGCTGAAGTTCTCCAGCGGCATCACCCCGTCACGGCCCAGAATCTTTGCCGACGGTGCGATACCGGCACAGTTCACGGCAATGCCGCAGGGGCCGTGGGCCTCACGTGCGGCAGCGAGCGCCGCCTCAGCGCTGTCGGGGGAGCTGACATCACAGTGCACAAACAGCCCGCCGATGTCCCGGGCCACCGCCTCGCCCTGCTCTTTCTGCAGGTCGAGAATCGCCACCTTACAGCCAGCGGTCGCCAGCGCACGGGCCGCGCCTTCGCCCAAACCGGAAGCGCCACCAGTTACAATGGCCGGTACATTCTGAAATTCCATCGTCTGCTCCTCGCAATATGTATCAGATCATTCAACTCGAAAAACGGGTTTTGACACCCAGAATTTACTTTACGTTTACGTAAACTTTATCTAACCTTACTCTAAAAAGGAAATCGCCATGGCAGAAAAAACCACATACAGCATCAGTGAGCTCGCCAAGGAGTTTGACGTTACCACACGGAGCGTCCGGTTCTATGAGGATCAGGGCCTGCTGAAGCCCGCCCGCAGAGGGCAGACACGAATTTTCAGTTCCAAGGACCGGGTTCGGCTAAAGCTGATCCTGCGGGGCAAGCGCATGGGCTTTTCGCTGGCCGAAACCAAGGAACTGTTCGACCTGTGGGACGAAACCCTCACGGGCAATGAAAAACAGTTACTGAAGATGCTGGCCATTCCGGACAACAAGCGCGCCCAGCTGGAACAGCAGAAAAACGACATCGCCCAGGCAGAAATGGAAATGGAAACCGCGGAAACCCGTTGTCGCGAAGCCCTGGCGGAACTTCAGAAACGTAAAGAGTCACAGAATAAACAACCATCATCAGAAAAAGCGGGGGCCTGATCCCCGCGTCAATCAATTCGGAATACCAAGGTAGCCAACCATGCAATCACAATACTCAGAGCTCAATTTCGGCCTCGGCGAAACCCTCGACATGCTTCGCGAACAGATCAACGGCTTCGCCGCCGCGGAAATCGCCCCGCGGGCGGAAGACATCGACCGCAACAACGAATTCCCCATGGGCCTGTGGCGGAAAATGGGCGACATGGGCCTGCTGGGTATTACCGTCAGTGAAGAATACGGCGGCTCCGACATGGGCTACCTGGCGCACGTCATCGCCATGGAGGAAATCAGCCGCGCCTCCGCCTCCGTCGGCCTGTCCTACGGCGCCCATTCCAACCTGTGCGTGAACCAGATCCACCGCAACGGCACGGAAGAACAGAAGCAGAAATACCTGCCCAAACTGATCAGCGGCGAACACATCGGCGCGCTGGCCATGTCCGAGCCCAACGCCGGCTCCGACGTCATCTCCATGAAACTGTCTGCCCGCGACGAAGGCGACCACTTCGTACTCAACGGCAACAAAATGTGGATCACCAACGGCCCGGACGCGCACACCTACGTCATCTACGCCAAAACCGACACCCAGGCCGGCTCCCGCGGCGTCACCGCCTTCATCGTAGAACGCGACGCCCCCGGCTTCAGCCGCCACCAGAAACTCGACAAACTCGGCATGCGCGGCTCCAACACCTGCGAACTGGTGTTCCAGGACTGCAAAGTGCCCCGTGAAAACATCCTGGGCGGCGAAGGCAACGGAGCCAAAGTCCTGATGAGCGGCCTCGACTACGAACGCCTAGTACTCGCCGGCGGCCCGCTGGGCATCATGCAAGCAGCCTTGGACGTGGTGGTCCCCTACATCCGCGAGCGCAAACAATTCGGCCAGGCCATCGGCGAGTTCGAACTGGTCCAGGGCAAAGTGGCGGACATGTACACCTGGATGAACACCGCCAAATCCTACGTCTACATGGTGGCCATGTCCGCCGACCGCGGCGAGACCACCCGCAAAGACGCCGCCGGCGCCATCCTCTACTCCGCCGAAATGGCCACCAAACTGGCCCTGGACTCCATCCAGCTGCTGGGCGGCAACGGCTACATCAACGAATACCCGACTGGCCGCCTGCTGCGCGACGCCAAACTCTACGAAATCGGTGCTGGCACGTCTGAAATCCGCCGCATGCTGATCGGCCGGGAACTGTTCCTGAACAAGTAGGCGATAAGCGCCCCATAACCGCGCGGAAGCCAGCGCCCAAAGTACGACGAGGGGCTGCGGGCAGAGCGATTCGGGAATTTCGGAGGCCATGGATGGCCGGAGAGAAGCGCACATGGATGTGCTCGTAGCGGTTCCCGAATCGCTCTGCCCGAAGGCCCGACGCACCGAACCCAGATGCACCGATCCAAGATGTGCGGCCCCGATGCATGGACGAGAAGCCCTATGACCATACTCCAGAGCAAAATCAACCCGAGGTCCGAAGAGTTCCAGGCCAACCAGAACTCCATGGCAAAAGCCGTGGCCGACCTGCGGGACAAAGTCGCCACCATCCAGCAAGGCGGCGGCCCCACCTACCAGGAACGCCACTTGGCCCGCGGCAAACTGCTGCCCCGGGAGCGCATCAACCGCCTCCTCGATGAAGGCTCCCCCTTCCTCGAAATCGGCCAGTTCGCCGCCTACAACGTCTACGACGAAGAAGTCCCCGCGGCGGGCGTCATCGCCGGCGTAGGCCGCGTCTCCGGCACCGAATGCATGATCATCGCCAACGACGCCACGGTGAAAGGCGGCAGCTACTACCCGCTGACCGTGAAAAAACACCTGCGCGCCCAGGAAATCGCCCTGCAGAACCGCCTGCCCTGCATCTACCTGGTGGACTCCGGCGGCGCCAACCTGCCACGGCAGGACGACGTCTTCCCCGATCGCGACCACTTCGGCCGCATCTTCTACAACCAGGCCCGCATGTCCGCCGACGACATCCCCCAGATCGCCGTCGTCATGGGCCTGTGCACCGCCGGCGGCGCCTACGTACCGGCCATGGCCGACGAATCCATCATCGTGAAGGAACAGGGCACCATCTTCCTGGCCGGCCCGCCGCTGGTAAAAGCCGCCACCGGCGAAGTGGTCAGCGCCGAAGACCTGGGCGGCGCCGACGTACACTGCAAAATCTCCGGCGTGGCCGACCATTACGCCGAGAACGACGCCCACGCCCTCGACATTGCAAGGCGCTGCGTATCGAACCTCAACCGCCGCAAACCGGCGGACGTGCAGATCCAGAAACCCCGCGCGCCGCTGTACGACGCCGAGGAAATCTACGGCATCGTCGGCACCGATCTGCGCAAACAGTTCGACGTACGCGACGTCATCGCCCGCACCGTCGACGGCTCCGAGTTTGACGAATTCAAACGCTACTACGGCCAGACCCTGGTAACCGGCTTCGCCCACATCCACGGCTACCCGGTGGGCATCATCGCCAACAACGGCATCCTGTTCAGCGAGTCCGCCCAGAAAGGCGCACACTTCATCGAACTGTGCTGCCAGCGCAACATCCCGCTGCTGTTCCTGCAGAACATCACCGGCTTCATGGTCGGCCAGAAGCACGAAGCCGAAGGCATCGCCAAGCACGGCGCCAAAATGGTCATGGCCGTGGCCTGCGCCAACGTGCCCAAGATCACCGTACTGATCGGTGGCTCCTTCGGCGCGGGCAACTACGGCATGTGCGGCCGCGCCTACAGCCCGGATTTCCTGTGGATGTGGCCCAACGCCCGCATCTCGGTGATGGGTGGTGAACAGGCCGCAGGCGTCATGGCCACCGTCAAGCGTGAAGGTATGGAACGCAAAGGCCAGGACTGGAGCACCGAGGAAGAGGCCGCCTTCAAGCAGCCGATCATCGACTCCTACGAGCACCAGGGCCACCCTTACTACGCCAGCGCCCGCTTATGGGACGACGGCGTGATCGACCCGGCCCAGACCCGGGAAGTGGTCGCCCTGAGCCTGTCCGCCACCCTGAACCGCCCGGCCAAGCCGACACGCTTCGGCGTGTTCCGCATGTAATCGAGGAGAACGCCATGACCGATCAGGAATCCGCGGTTCTGCTCCAACGCCGCCCGGACGGCGTCACCGAAGTGGTGCTCAACCGCCCGGACAAACGCAACGCCTTTGATGACGTGATCATCCAGCAACTGATCAGCGCGCTGGAAGACGTGGAAAACGACCAGAAAACGAAAGTGGTGATCCTGCGCTCCGAAGGCAAACACTTTTCCGCCGGCGCCGACCTGAGCTGGATGCGCCGAATGGCGGACAACAGCCGCCAGGAAAACCTGGACGACTCGCGGGAACTGGCGCGGCTGATGAACGTGCTGAATCACCTGTCCAAGCCGGTAATCGGCCTGGTTCAGGGTGCGGCCTACGGTGGCGCGGTGGGCCTCGCGGCCTGCTGCGACATTGTGCTGGCCACCGAGCAAGCCAGTTTCTGCCTGAGTGAAGTGAAGCTCGGCCTGATACCGGCGGTGATCAGCCCCTACGTGGTGCGTGCCATCGGTGAGCGCCAGGCCCGCCGCTATTTCATCACCGCTGAGATTTTCTCCGCCCGGCAAGCCGAGCACTTCGGCCTTGTGCACGAAGTCTGTGCCGACGTGGATGCCATGAACCGACGCTGCGACGAATTACTGCTTCAGCTTGCCCTCAACGGTCCCGAGGCCATGCAAGCCGCCAAGAATCTGGTGTTCGCCGTCAGCCACAAACCGATCAGCGGCGAAGTCATCGACGACACCGCGCACCGCATCGCGGACATCCGGGTGGGTGAAGAAGGTCAGGAAGGGCTCAGCGCGTTCCTGAACAAACGCAAGGCCAACTGGGTTCCGGAGGAAGACTAATGTTCAGTAAAATTTTAATCGCCAACCGTGGCGAAATCGCCTGCCGGATCATCCAGACCGCCCACCGCATGGGCATCCGCTGCGTGGCGGTCTATTCCGAGGCAGACGCCAACGCGCGGCACGTGGCCATGGCCGACGAAGCCTTCCACATCGGCCCCGCGCCCAGCTCCGAAAGCTACCTGAAAGCCGACAGAATCATCGAGGTTGCGAAAGAAAGCGGTGCCCAGGCCATTCACCCGGGTTACGGGTTCCTGTCGGAGAACACCCAGTTCGCGGAAGCCTGCGAAGCCAACAACATCGTGTTCATTGGCCCGCCCTCCTCTGCTATTGCGGCCATGGGTTCCAAATCCGCCGCCAAAGCCATCATGGAGAAAGCCGGCGTACCGCTAGTGCCCGGTTACCACGGCGACGACCAGGATCCCGCCACCCTGCGCAAAGAAGCTGAGAAATGCGGTTTCCCGCTGCTGCTGAAAGCCGTGGCCGGTGGCGGTGGTAAAGGCATGCGGGTGGTGGAGCGCATGGAAGACTTCGACGACGCCCTCGCCGCCGCCAGACGGGAATCCAAGAACGCCTTCGGCAACCCGGACATGCTCATCGAGCGTTACCTGACCCAGCCACGCCACGTGGAAATTCAGGTGTTCTGTGATCAGGACGGCAAAGGTGTATATCTGGCCGAGCGCGACTGCTCCGTGCAGCGCCGCCACCAGAAAGTGCTGGAAGAAGCCCCGGCCCCGGGTTTGAGCGATGAGACCCGCAAGGCCATGGGCGAAGCGGCCGTCAAAGCTGCCCAGGCCATCAACTACGTCGGCGCCGGAACCGTGGAATTTCTCTACGACGTGGACGGCTCCTTCTTCTTTATGGAGATGAACACCCGCCTACAGGTGGAACACCCGGTAACGGAAATGATCACTGGCGAGGATCTTGTGGCCTGGCAGCTGAGCGTCGCCGCAGGCGAAACCCTGCCCAAGGCCCAAGAAGATATTCACCGCCATGGTCATGCCATGGAGGTGCGACTCTATGCGGAAAACCCGGAACAGGCCTTTCTGCCCTCCTCCGGGCTGCTCAGCCACCTGCGCTGGCCCCACGAGCATGCCCGCGTGGATGCAGGCTACG
>JAEPMM010000423.1 GCA_017643965.1 Marinobacter sp. | reverse complement strand
GCCGCGTCGCCAAACGATTGGTCTGCCAGCAGCTCTCGCTGTTGCGTGACGGCGTGCTGACCATCCGCGAGGCCGGTCAGGGAGACATGGTGTTCGGCGATGGCAACAGCCAGCATCCCCCGGCGGAGCTGCACATTCATCATCACAGCACCTGGCGGGACCTGCTCACCGGTGGTAGCGTCGGCGCCGCCGAGTCCTGGGTCGCGGGCGACTGGGACAGCCCGGATCTCGTGGCCTTGCTTCAGTTTTTTACCCGCAACGTGGACCGGATGAACGAATTCGAGGATCGCTTCAGCTGGATCACCAAACCTGCTCTGAAGGGCTTGCATTGGCTGAACCGCAACACCAAGGCGGGCTCTCGGAAGAACATCAGCGCCCATTACGATCTGGGCAACGACCTGTTCGAGATGTTTCTCGACCCGACCATGATGTATTCATCGGCCATCTACCCCAATCCGGAGAGCAGCCTCGACGAAGCGGCTGTCCACAAGCTGGACACCATCTGTAAAAAACTGGATCTCAAGCCCGGAGACCGGGTGATCGAAATCGGCACCGGCTGGGGCGGCTTTGCCATTCATGCCGCCCGCTATTACGGCTGCCACGTCACCACCACCACCATTTCCGAAGAACAGCTGGCACTGGCCAAAGAGCGCGTAACCGAGGCCGGACTGGACGATCGCATTACCCTGCTGTTTGATGATTACCGGGATCTGAAAGGCCAGTTCGACAAGCTCGTATCCATCGAGATGATCGAAGCCGTAGGCCCACAGTTTCTCGACAGCTACTTCCGCCAGATAAGTACCCTGCTCAAGCCCGACGGGCTGGCCCTGGTACAGGCGATCAATATGCCGGAGCAGCGTTACCAGCGGGCATTGCGCAACGTGGATTTCATTCAGCGCTTTATCTTTCCCGGCAGTTTCATACCGTCCTTTGGCGCCATTCTCGGGTCGGTTCGCAAAGGCAGCAACCTGGTGCTCACCCACTCCGAGGACATCGGATTCCACTACGCCCGCACCCTGCGCGACTGGAGCGACCGGTTCATGGCGCAATCCGATAAACTGCAGGCGATGGGCTACGACATCGCCTTCCGCCGCCTCTGGCATTTCTACTTTGCCTATTGCGAAGCAGGCTTCAGTGAGCGGGCCATCGGTGTCTCCCAGTTGGTGTTCGCCAAGCCGGGCAACAAACGTGAGAACATCCTGAGCCTATGATCCAGTCCCAGACGCTCCGCAATGTCATCAACTTCGTGCTGTTTCAGGCCGGGTGGCTGATCTGCATTCTGTACCCGGGCATGGCGGCCGCCGGTGTGGTGGCCTTGTTCCTGGTGATTCATTTTGCGCTGATCAGCCAGAACCGCTGGATGGAAGCGCAGTTCATCGGTTTCGGCACCGTCATTGGCGGTGTGCTCGATGGTATCTGGTTCAACACCGGCATCCTCGACGACGGCACCGGGCAGGTTGTGATCACACCGATCTGGCTGATCGCGATCTGGGCCATTTTCATGACCACACTCTCCCACTCCCTGCAGTGGATCAGCAGCAAGCCCTGGCTGCCCTGGGTGCTGGCGCCGATCACCGGCCCCTTCGCCTACTGGTCCGCCAGCCAGCTTGGTGCTGTGGAATTGCCGGTACTGAGTACGTCTCTGATTGCGCTGGCCGTGGGTTGGCTGGTGGTTTTCCCAATGCTGCTGTATGTGCGTAATTCACTGTATACGGAGCTTGCCCCATGAGAATCCGGTCCGTAACAATCCTGGCTCTCGCTATCGCTCTCGCGCCAAAGGCTTACACCAGCGAAGCGCGCTTCACTTTCGTTGGCAAGGCCAGTGAAGACAATTCGCCGGTGTATGAAGAGCACCACGCTGTCACCGGTGAATGCCGCGAAGGCCGATGGCACCCGGCTACTCACACCGTGGACTATCGCAAGCCCGGCGCCAGCGAGGCCTTCGCTACCAAGACACTGGACTACAAACACTCTGCGCTGCGGCCCGAGATGGATTTCCGGCAGCCGGATTTTGACGAAACTATTGAGATCACGCAGGCAGACAACGACTCGCTGGACATCCGCTGGCAAACCCCGGCGGGTGAATCCGAAACCTTCCGCACCGAATTCGACGACGCCGTGGTCATCGATGCCGGCTTCGATAACCTGGTGCGCCGCCACTGGGACAGCGTGACCGCAGACAAGTCGGTCGATTTCCGTTTCCTGGCGCCCACCCGTGGCAAGCATTACGCGTTTGTTATGGAACCTGCCAGTACGGACAAGACCGAGGCAAAGCACACCGTCTCGATCCGGCCCTCCGGAATGGTGTTGCGCTTCCTGGTTGACCCCATCACCCTGGGCTATGACGAAACCGGCGCGCTGACGGATTACATCGGCCTGAGCAATATCCGCAAATCCGAGGATGGCAATTACACCGTGCACATTCGCTACGAAGTCAGCGAACGCCCGGATTGTGAACTGACTCCCTGATCCCGTCCTGTCAGCCAAGGCGGATTCCCCCCTCGGCTGTGCTAAACTCCCGCGCTGAGCCCATAATCCTGAGCCAGCGTCGCAGAGAGTCGTCACCCATGATGTTCGTGTCCTTCAACGTCAACAGCATTCGCACCCGCCTACATCATCTGGAAGCCGTAATATCCGCCCTGAACCCGGATGTCATTGGCTTGCAGGAAACTAAGGTCGTCGATGAGGAGTTTCCGGTTGAGGCCATCCGGGAGCTGGGGTACCACGTGCATTTCCATGGCCAGAAAACCCATTACGGAGTCGCCTTGCTGTCACGGCAGGCACCGGAAACCGTTACCAAGGGCTACCCGTGGGATGACGCCGATGCCCAGCGCCGTCTGATCACCGGCACTTTCTCCCACAACGGCGAAAAGCTGACCGTGATCAACGGGTAT
>JAEPMM010000035.1 GCA_017643965.1 Marinobacter sp. | reverse complement strand
CACCAGTCTCGCGGGTAAGCCGCTTCGCGAAATACAACGGACTGGGCCGGCCGACATAGTGGGCCAGATCTTCATCGAAGGCTTTCTGGAAGTCCGGATCCTTTTTCAGGCGCAGGTATTCCTTTTCCAGCGTCATCAGCGAATCCATCAGGGTTTCCGATACAAACCGGCCGCCGTAGGCACCGAAGTGGCCCCGTGCATCCGGAAGTGCGCTCAGCATTTCTTCAGTCAGTTTCATCGACACGGTGAACCTCGTTTATAAAGTCGGAAATTTTTGCGCGGTCTTTCACGCCCTTGCTGCTTTCAACACCACCACTGACATCTACTGCCCAGGGCCTCACCTGCTCGACGGCGCTGGCAACGTTATCAGAAGCCAGGCCACCGGCCAATATCAGGGGCATTGGTCGGTTATCGGGTATCAGTGACCAGTTAAAACGTTTCCCGGTGCCGCCGTATCGCTCGGGATCCCAGGCGTCCACGAGCAACCCGCTGGCACCCCTGAAGTGCTCGAAAGCGGTTTCGATGTCCCCTTGCAGCCGGACTCTCACCGCCTTGATCCAGCGTCGACCAAAACTGGCGCAGAATTCTGCCGTCTCGTCACCGTGAAACTGGAGAAGGTCCAGCGGGACCGTCGCCAGCACCTGTTCGACCCACGCCCGAGGCGGGTTCACAAATAATCCGGTGGTGCCGACAAAGGCCGGAGTGGCCGCCACCAAAGCCGCCGCGGTCGCCGGGCTGACGTTGCGGGGACTGGGCTCATAAAACACGAAGCCCAGAGAATCGGCGCCAGCGTGTGCCGCCGCCTGCACATCGTCCGGGCGGGTAATTCCACAGATTTTGATTCGGGTTTTCATAAGCCTGGAGTCAGTCCGGTCGGTGAGTCCATGTTGGCAGCCTGGGTGCGTTCTCGTCGCGCTGGAACCAGGGGCGAACGAAACCCGGGCCACACAGCGCCGACGGAATTGCAAAACGTTCGGGGTACCCCACGTCCACCAGGTACAACCCGAAAGGGGGTGCCGTGACACCCGCCGCCCTGCGATCTCTGGTTTCAAGTATCTCACGAATCCAGGTCACAGGTCGCGCACCACTGCCAACGGCCATCAGGGCTCCGGCAATGTTCCTGACCATATGGTGCAGGAACGCGTTTGCCTGCACATCAATTACGACAAAATCCCCGTTTCGGGTTACCGAGATCCGCTCCATGAACCGGTTGGGAGACCGGGATTGACAACCGGCCGCACGAAACGACGAGAAATCATGCTCACCGCTGAGGGCCTGTGCGGCCTCATGCATGCGTTCCGAGTCCAGCGTTCGGTAGGTCCAGCTCACCTGTCCTCGCTGGATACCGGGCCTCACAGGGCTGTTGTAAATCACGTATCGGTAGCGGCGATAGGTTGCGGAGAAGCGTGCATGAAAATTACCGACCCCATGCCCGGCCCAGTGCACAGCAATATCATCCGGCAACGCCGTGTTGATCCCCATCACCCACGAACGCAGATTGCGCACTGAGGGGGTGTCGAAATGCGCAATCTGATAGCTGGCATGAACGGCAGCATCGGTCCGACCGGCACACACCAGATCGACCGGGTGATCCGCTACACGGGCTACGGCACGATTCAGCTCGGCTTCAACCGAGCGCACGCCCGATTTCTGGAGTTGCCAGCCATGAAACGACCGGCCATCGTATTCCAGTGCCAGAACGACGCGACCGTCGCCAATGGCATTGTCCGTGGTAAGCGCTTGGGGGTTCAGGAACAAGAGTTAATCCGACTGACCATGGGTACAAAACAAAACGCCGGCTCTGGCCGGGAATGACCCCGGGAGCCGGCGCGATGGACACGCTGAGCCTGATTATAACGAATCAGGACAGATTTTTAAGAAGATCCTGAGCTTCTGTCTTCTGCTCGTCATTACCCTCCAGTGCCACTTCCTCGAGAATGTCACGGGCGCCATCGACATCACCCATCTCGATGTAGGCCCGGGCAAGGTCCAGCTTGGTGGCTGCCTCGTCAGTGCCCGCCAGGAAGTCGAAGTCGTCGTCATCGCCGAGTTCGGACTCGTCGATGTCATCCACAGCGCTACGACGCGCACTCTTGTCGAGGGCATCGGATGCCAGCGGCGGCTCTACGTCATCACCGACTTCAGGGCCGTCGATTTCGAGGTCTGACAACTCTTCATCAAGGCCGTCGACACCCTCAAGGTCCTCGGCTTCCGCCGACAACTCTTCTGGCGACTCGCTGCTTCTGTCCACGAGGTTATCCTCCAGGTCCAGCTCTTCATCAAGAGAAATCCCCGGCTCGGACGTCTCCGGATTGGCCGAATCGCCCGAATCCGAGAACTCTTCCATCAGGGCCAGATCTTCGTCGGACACGTCGAGCTCCAGATCGTCCAGCGACGACTCCTCGCTGCCGGCAGGTTCAACTTCCTCACCGGCGACTTTGTCGAGCTCTGCATCCAGCTCGTCCAGGAAAGATTCGTCCAGATCTCCGAGATCTTCGCCTGCATCAACCGCTTCCTCAATCGGAGTCACCGCGCCTTCAGATTCTTCTGCACCGCGATCGGTGGTCAGATCAGATTCGGTATCGAGGCTTTCGAATTCGTCCAGATCCAGCGCTCCGGAGTCTTCATCCGCGTCGCTGCTGGCAGGCTCGGGTTTGGCGTCGAAATCCGACGAGTCAAAATCAAAGCTGATGTCGTTCTCGTCCACTGCCTCGCCGGTGCTCTCGGCGACCTCGTCACTGGCGATTCGCGTTTCATCGGTCGTGAGCGCGTCGTCTGCGACGGTTTCGTTTTCGGTTCCGGTTTCCAGGCTCGACAGATCGTATTCGATCATATCACTGTCAGCCGACTCCTCCCCGGCTTTGGTGTCTTCCAACGCCTCGTCGCTGAGCTCAAGATCAGAGAAATCGGTGTCAAGTTCTCCGAACTCCTCGGCGGAAGTCTCTTCAGCCCTGGTTTCAAACTGATCTGACAGCGTCTCATCCGTCAGATGGCTCTCCTGCTCAACGGGTGCACCCGATGAGGGCTCGTCGTCGCGGGCGAAGGAATCGGACCGAAGCTGGGATTCCAGGTCGTCAATGCTGGGCATTGCCTCGGCTTCCTCCAGACGATCCCGCAGTGCGGAGGCTTCGTCCGTGGCCTGCTCGTCGTTCAGGGCCCCGATTTCACGGAACTGTTTTTCAAAAGACTCGCGATCCTGGGTGTCGGCGTAGACACCCAGCAGCTTCAGCCTCAGATCAGTACGGCTCGGCTCACGGGAGATGGCGGTTTCCAGAGTTTCGGCCGCCTTGTCCATCTGCCCGTAGGCGATGTAGGTCTCAGCCTCGGCCATCGGCTCGTCCGCGCTGGCGTCGACGGTATCTTCGTCATCAAGGGTGAGGTCGAACGAGTCTGTGCTGTCGTCACCCTCACCGTTGAGCTGCTCGTAGAATGCCTTCTCCCGATTGGCATTGCGGCGAGCCAGAAGCAGCAATAGCAGCAGCAGAATTACCAGACCGCCACCCAGGGCAAGCTGATACATCGGATTGCCGGTGATCGCATCGATGATATTGCCCGGGAACCCTTTTTCCTGTTGCTGAGCCGGAACCGCTGGCTGCTCTGCAGCCTCGGGCTGCGCGGCAGGTTCAGCTTCGGCGGCCGGTTCCGGCGCCTCAATGTCGTCTGCAGCAGGAGTACCCTCCGCTTCAATGGCAGACTCGCTGCCATCGTCGGCAACAGGCTGGTCCTCGGCATCGGTCTCGTTACCTGCGCTGTCGGCCATGGCATCATCAGCACCGGGTTGCTCGTCGCCAACCATCGCGCCGTCCTGCCCGGATTCGTCCGGTGACGCATCGGCTTCCGGTGCGGCGGCATCCCCATCACCCCGGGACGCCTGGTCGTGTTCCTCAGCAGCTTCGTCAGCGGTTATGGCGACTTCCGGTGACTCTTCACCCCCGGTCGGCGTGCCGGTCTCGGACGTTTCATCAGCGCTCATCTGCTGCATCTCTGCAAGCTGGCTGTCTTTCAGCTCCAGCAGGCGCTGAAGGGTTTCCACCTGATCCTGCAGATCGTCGACACGGCTGCTCAACTCGTCATTTTCACGCCGCGCACTCTCCAACTCTTCCAGCGCAACGGCAGAGCCGGCGTCGACGCCACCTGCTGTCTGTCCATCGCCACCGGCGGAGCCGCCCTCTTCGGCAGAGCGAGCGCCGGAGTCATCCTCAGCGATCAGGCGCAACTCATCTCCTGAAGCCCCCTGCGAGGCGGTCTCTGCCGGAGCGGAAGCGGATTCGGTTGCGTCAACGGCGGGACGGGGACTGAAGAAGGCTTCATTCTGGGCCGCCACCAGGCGGTTAGCTTCGGCAACACTGCTGCTGCGCATCTGGTCCATGTCCGGAAGACGCCACACTTCGCCCCGTTTGAGGCGATTTATTTTGCCATCCATGAACGCATCGGGATTCAGATCCTGGATGGCCAGCATGGCCTGTTGCATCGAGACACTGTCATCCGGGCGCACATTGGACGCAATTTTCCAGAGTGTGTCAGCGGAATTGGTGGGACCGAACGTTCTTGCGCCGGAACCGGACGAAGTAAGGGTGTAGCCGTCCCGGCCCGAGGCGCCAAAGGGCTCCTGACGCTGGGTTGTTGAGGTCTCGCTTCGCGTCGCAGGTGCAGACACTCGCTCATCAATGCCGGACTCTTCCGCGTAAACCGGAGGATCAACCAGTACCGAATATTCGCGCATCAACCTGCCGCTCGGCCAGGTGACCTCCAGCAGAAAATTGAGGTATGGCTCCCGCAAGGGTTCCCGCGACGTCACGTTGACGATCAGACCGCCATCACGGCTGGTTGTCACCTCGAACTGAAGCTTGGTAAGGAATGTGTTCCGGTCGATACCGACCCGTTGATAGTCGTTCTCAGAGGCGATATTGACGAACACATCGCCGGGATCGACCCCCTGGCTCTTACGCAGATTGATATCCGCGTCCAGAGGCTCATTGAGATAGGACTGCAATTCAATTTCACCCAGCCCCAGGGCCTGTGCGACTCCCGAACCGAGCCCTCCCGCCAGAGCCAGGGCAACCGCCAGCTTGCGTACCTTCATGCTTATTCCTTACCAGTCTCCGTTATTCGTTACTACTTTTTCAAACAGAATCGGACGAGGTTGGATGACTTCCGTCTGGATAATTCTCGTTATTATGTCAGCTTATTAATATTCAGTTGGGCAAGTATTGTTGATAAAACCCCTTTTATCAATCGATCAGCTGCAATCCTTGCACCATTTTTTTATCAATCGCGCGGAACTGCCTAGCGTTCTTGAAAATAACAGGGGCGGGGGCTGAAATCAGCCTCCGCCCCCTTACCGGTTTGCCGAAACCGGACACAGTTGGCATTTAACGCCCCCGTGTAACAATTTTTAACGCTCCTGAAGGATCCGGAGCATGCGGCGCAGTGGTTCAGCAGCACCCCACAGCAGTTGATCACCGACGGTGAACGCGGAAATGTATTCCGGCCCCATAGACAGCTTGCGAATGCGGCCGATGGGCACGCTCAAGGTACCGGTCACCTTCGCCGGGGTCAGCTCTTCAATGGTCGCATCGCGCTCATTGGGAACGACCTTGACCCAGTCATTGGCTTTGGCCAGGATCGATTCGATTTCTGCAACCGGCAGATCCTTCTTCAACTTGATGGTCAGTGCCTGGCTGTGAGAGCGCATGGCACCTATCCGCACGCAGATACCGTCAATCGGGATCGGATTGTCGGAACGACCGAGGATCTTGTTGGTCTCGACACCGGCTTTCCACTCCTCCTTGCTCATACCGTTATCGAGCTGTTTATCGATAAACGGAATCAGGCTCCCGGCCAGGGGAACCTGGAAGTGCTCGGTCGGGAAATCCGGGGAACGCATGGTGTCGGTGACCTTGCGGTCGATTTCAAGAATTGCAGACGACGGATCATCCAGTTCGCTCTGGACGCTCTTGTTGAGCTCACCCATCTGGTTCAGCAGCTCACGCATGTTCTGCGCGCCGGAACCGGAGGCCGCCTGGTACGTCATGGGAGACACCCACTCTATCAGGTCCTGCTCCAGCAAACCGCCGAGCGCCAGCATCATCAGGCTCACGGTGCAGTTGCCGCCGACATAATCCTTCACGCCCTTGTCCAGTGCGGCATCAATCACATTACGATTGACCGGGTCCAGAACAATGACGGAATGATCCACCATCCGCAGTGTGGAGGCGGCATCAATCCAGTAGCCTTGCCAACCTGCGTCGCGCAGCTTCTGGTAGACCTCACCGGTGTAGTCGCCACCCTGACAGGTCACGATCACATCCATGGATTTGAGAATGTCGATATCGAACGCGCTCTGGAGTGGCGGAACGCCCTCTTTGCCCACATCGGGAGCCGGTTTACCAGCCTGGGACGTGGTAAAAAAGACCGGTTCGATATCGGCAAAATCGTTTTCTTCACGCATGCGCTGCATGAGGACTGAGCCCACCATGCCACGCCAACCTACAAGTCCAACTCGCTTCATGTGCGACCTTTGAACCTCGCTTTATGCCCGCCCTCTGCAGTTATCGCTGGCAGGGACAGGATGGATGATCCCGCGGTAACCGCATCCTGTTACCGTCGGGTCTCAGATTCGCAATGCCGGTGCTGTGATCAGAGTGCCGCCAGAACCGCCTCACCCATTTCACGGGTGGACACTTTGCGGGCGCCCTCGGACATGATGTCTGCCGTGCGCAATCCCTGATCCAGCACCTTGCTGACAGCCGCTTCTATGGCGTCTGCCGCTTTCTCTTCGCCGAGGCTGTATCGCAGCATCATGGCCGCACTGAGAATGGTCGCCAGCGGATTGGCGATACCTTGCCCGGCGATGTCCGGTGCGGAACCGTGACACGGCTCGTACATGCCCTGTTTGTCCGAGTTCAGCGACGCCGACGGCAACATGCCGATGGAGCCGGTGAGCATAGCCGCTTCGTCGGAAAGAATATCACCAAACATGTTGCCAGTCACAATCACATCGAACTGTTTGGGCGCGCGAACCAGCTGCATGGCGGCGTTGTCCACGTACATGTGGGACAACTCCACATCCGGGTACTCACGGCGAAGATCGTTCATCACTTCACGCCAGAGCACCGTCACTTCCAGCACGTTCGCCTTGTCGACCGAGCAGAGCTTTTTGCCACGCTGCTGGGCTGCCTCGAACGCCACCCGCCCAATCCGGCGGATCTCGGATTCGGTGTAGGCATAGGTGTTGTAACCCTGGCGCTCGCCACTCTCCAGTTCCCGCACGCCGCGAGGCTGGCCGAAATAGATACCGCCGGTGAGCTCCCGCACAATCATGATATCAAGCCCTGACACCACTTCCGGCTTCAGCGAGGACGCCGACGCCAGTTGCGGGTACAGAATGGCCGGCCGCAGATTGGCAAACAGCTCCAGATTGGACCGCAGGCCCAGCAACCCCTTCTCCGGGCGCTTTGCCATGGGCAGACTGTCCCACTGGGGGCCGCCGACCGCACCGAGCAGAATCGCGTCCGCCTTGCGGGCCTTTTCCAGCGTCTCATCCGGCAGGGGGCTGTCGGTTTCGTCGATGGCTGCACCACCCACAAGACCGCCCTCGAAGATCAGGCCGAGCTCAAACGTTTCATTGATTTTGTGAAGCACTTTCTCGGCTTCAGCGACGATTTCAGGACCGATACCATCACCGGGCAGCATGAGGATTGTTCTGGGCATAGCCGTTCCTTGCAGATTCAGTAAATTGTCAGATTCAGTGACCAGCGCCGAATAACCAGGGAGCGGTTTTGCGACGGCTGTCTTCATAGGTTTTGATCAGGTCCGCATCCTCCAGCGTGACCCCGATGTCGTCCAGCCCGTTCAGCAGGCAATGGCGACGGAAATCGTCCACGTCGAACCCGAAGGATTCACCTGAAGGCGTGGTGACGGTTTTTGCCTCCAGATCCACCGCCAGCTGATAACCCTCCTCGGCTTCAGCCTCGCGGAACAACTGATCAACTACTTTTCCCTCAAGAACAATGGGCAACAAGCCATTCTTGAAGCAGTTGTTGTAGAAGATGTCGGCAAAACTCGGGGCGATGATGACCCGAAATCCGTAATCGTCCAGAGCCCAGGGGGCGTGCTCCCGGCTGGAACCGCACCCGAAATTGCTACGGGCCAGCAGCACGCTGGCGTTCTTGTAACGGTCCTGATTCAGCACAAAATCCGGATTAATGGGGCGTTGGGAACAATCCTGATCGGGCTTGCCCTCATCCAGGTAGCGCAGCTCATCAAACAGGTTCGGGCCGAAGCCGGTGCGCTTGATGGACTTCAGGAACTGCTTGGGAATGATCATGTCCGTATCCACGTTGGAACGGTCCATGGGGGCAACAAGGCCCCGGTGTTGCGTAAATGCGCGCATGGTTCTCTCCTGTGGCTCAGTGGGTCAGTTCACGAACATCAACAAAATGGCCGGATACCGCAGCGGCTGCCGCCATGGCGGGGCTGACCAGGTGGGTGCGGCCACCAAAGCCCTGACGGCCCTCGAAGTTGCGGTTTGAGGTGGACGCGCAATGCTCACCCTGCCCCAGTTTGTCGGCGTTCATGGCCAGACACATGGAACATCCGGGGTCACGCCACTCGAGGCCCGCCTCGATAAAGATCCTGTCGAGGCCTTCCTGTTCTGCCTGGGCCTTGACCAGACCGGAACCCGGCACCACCATCGCCTGCTTCAGAGATGGAGACACTTTACGACCTTTCACCACTGCCGCTGCCTCACGGAGATCTTCGATACGGCTGTTGGTGCAGGACCCGATAAATACCCGATCCAGCTTGATATCGGTGATCGCCTGATTGGGCGCCAGGCCCATGTATTTGAGGGCACGAACGATGCCCTCGCGCTTGATCGGGTCGGCTTCTTTCGCCGGGTCGGGCACATGACCGCCAATGCCGGCCACCATTTCCGGAGACGTACCCCAGCTGACCTGTGGCTGGATATCGGCACCGTTCAACTCGACCACCTTGTCGAACGCGGCGTCGTCATCGCTGTGCAGTGTGCGCCAGTAATCGACGGCAGCATCCCAGGCTTCACCCGTGGGTGAGAACGGACGATTCCTGACGTACTCGATGGTGGTGTCATCCACGGCCACCATGCCAACCCGCGCTCCCGCCTCAATGGACATATTGCAAATGGTCATGCGGCCTTCCATGCTCAGGCTCTGAATGGCTTCACCACCGAATTCGATGGCATAGCCGGTACCGCCGGCGGTACCGATCTTGCCGATAATGGCCAGCACCACGTCCTTGCCGGTGACGCCGGCACCAAGCTTGCCGGTCACTTTAACCAGCATGTTCTTCATTTTCTGCTGCACCAGGCACTGGGTGGCCAGAACGTGTTCGACTTCGCTGGTGCCAATGCCGTGGGCCAGACACCCGAAGGCGCCGTGAGTCGAGGTGTGGGAGTCACCACAGACGATGCTCATACCCGGCAAAGTCGCGCCCTGCTCCGGCCCGATCACGTGAACGATGCCCTGGCGCTGATCCATGATCTTGAACTCAAGAATGCCGAACTCGTCGCAGTTCTTGTCCAGTGTTTCCACCTGAATACGGGACACCGGGTCGACGATGCCGTCGATGCCGCGGGCTCGGTCAGTGGTCGGTACGTTGTGGTCCGGTGTCGCGAGATTGGCATCAAGACGCCACGGTTTGCGGCCCGCAATACGCAGGCCCTCGAAAGCCTGGGGCGAGGTCACTTCATGAAGCAGTTGCCGGTCGATGTAGATCAGCGCCGAGCCGTCATCACGCTGTTTGACGAGATGGTCGTCCCACAATTTGTCGTATAAGGTCTTGCCCGCCATGATTCTCTCTCACTCTCTGGGGGTTGCTGTTTACCGCAGTTCTGAAACCAGTTTACCGCCTTTGCACGAATAACCTCAATTCATGTTTTTTATTCTTTGCATTCCCAAAAGGCATACCTTACCTTGGAGTCAACGCCAAGCTAGCGAGCCAGAACCATGGATGCCCATTCCTTAAAAGCATTTCTCACGATCGTCGACCAGGGTTCATTTTCCGAAGCCGCTGACATCTTGCACCTGACCCAGCCTGCGATCTCAAAGCGCCTCGCAGCGTTGGAAAACCAGCTCGGCTCGCCCCTTATTGACCGCAGCCACCGGCAGATCCGGTTGACTGACGCGGGTGCCCGATTGCTACCCCATGCTCGCAAGATCCTCGACGAGATTCATAATGCGCGGATGGCGTTGTCCGCTGACTCGGCGACGGTGGAAGGCGAATTGCAGATCATTGCCAGCCACCACATCGGGCTTCATCACCTGCCAAACTGGTTGCGCCGTTTTAACCGGGACTATCCCGGCGTGTCATTGAGCCTGCAATTCATGGAGTCTGACGTTGCCTACGAACAGATGCGTAAACGCAATGCAGAGCTGGCGTTTGTCACACTTAGTGACAGTATGGCCAGTCACTTCGTGGTATACGATCAGTGGTCGGACCCGATGGCGTTTGTGGTAGGCCCGGAACACTTCCTGGCCGGGCTTGATTCGCCAACCCTGAAGGATCTTGCCAGCCATCCGGCCCTGCTGCCGGACACAACCACGGCGACATTCCGTGTGGTCAGCCGGCTGTTCCTGGAAGCCAATCTGCCGCTGCACCCGCAGATGCCGACGAACTATCTTGAAACCATCAAGATGATGACCAGCGTCGGTTTGGGTTGGAGCGTTCTGCCACTGAATATGGTGGATGACAGCGTTCGGCGTCTTGACGTGGGTTTTCCGGTCACCCGTGTTCTGGGGGCGGTCGGTTTGACCGGGCGACAGCTTTCCGGTGCCGCCAGGGCATTAATTGAAATCGTAAAAGTAGAAGAAGGGAGTTTTCATGGGATTTGATGAATACCTCAGGGTTCTGGCCAAGAATGATGGCTCGGATCTCTACCTGAGTACCGGCGCGCCACCCTGTGCGAAGTTTCACGGTGCCTTGAAGCCGATTGATCGAACGCCTCTGGCGCCCGGGGTGATCAAAGAGATTGCCTACGGAATCATGGACGAAGAACAGGTGGCGGAGTTCGAGAAGGAACTCGAGATGAATCTGGCCTACAGCATCCGCAACGTGGGCCGGTTTCGGGTGAACATCTTCCGCCAGCGCAACGAGATCTCGATCGTTGCCCGCAACATCGTTACCGAAATACCGAATGCGGACGACCTGGGGCTGCCGCCGATTCTGAAAGAAGTGATGATGTCCAAGCGTGGCCTGGTTCTGTTTGTGGGGGCGACGGGGTCCGGCAAATCGACTTCTCTGGCTGCGCTTATTGATTTTCGCAACACCCATTCCTCAGGACACATCATCACCATTGAAGACCCTGTGGAATACATTCACCGCCACAAGAAATGCATCGTGAACCAGCGTGAAGTAGGCGTGGATACCCGCAGCTTCCATAAGGCGCTGAAGAACACCCTGCGCCAGGCGCCGGACGTCATTCTGATTGGTGAAATCCGTGATCGCGAGACCATGGAGCACGCACTGGCGTTTGCCGAAACCGGCCACCTGTGCATATCGACCCTGCACGCCAACAACGCCAATCAGGCGCTGGACCGGATCATCAACTTCTTCCCGGAAGAACGACGGGCGCAACTGTTGATGGATCTTGCCATGAACCTGCGGGCGTTCGTATCGCAGCGGCTGATCCCGACCGTCGACAAAAAGCGGTGCGCGGCCATCGAGATTCTTCTGGGCACACCGACCATTTCGGAACTGATCCTGCGCGGCGAGATGGAAGGCATCAAAGAGATCATGGAGAAGTCCGCCAACCTTGGTATGCAGACCTTCGATCTTGCTTTGTTCAACCTGTGGAAGGACGGCAAGATTACCGAAGAAGAAGCGCTGAAGAACGCAGACTCCGCAAACAATCTGCGGCTCAGAATCAAGCTCCACGGCCAGGACGGAAATTCCGTGTCAGCACAGAAACCCGCGGGTAGCGGATTATCACTGCAGATGGATGAAGACGAAGACCAGCCCGAATAGCCAGGGCTCAGTCATCGGCAGCAACTGGCGGCGGGCGTAGCCCCCGCCAGGTGATAACGATGGCCACCAACATAGCCGTCGCGCCGCCCCAGAAGGCTGCTGAGGTACTGAACCCCTCCACCAGAAAGCCGGACATCCAGGCACCCAGCGCACCGCCAGCGCCGAACGTCAGCCCGCTGTACAGGGCCTGACCCTGGCCGTGGTGGTGCTGGCCAAAAAATCCCTGCACATACTGAACCGAAATGGCATGCAACGCGCCGTAGGATGCCGCATGCAACAGCTGGGCAAACACCAGCACAGCAACCACATCGGTGAGCTCAGCGATCAGTACCCAGCGAATCATGGTCAGCGTCAGGGCCCCTATGGCAATCTGACGGACCGACAGGCGGCGGGTCAGACGGTGCATGACCAGGAACAGCCCGATTTCCGCCAACACACCCAGTGACCACAGCAGGCCGATCGACAGCTTGCCGTAACCGTGCTGCTCCAGATGAATACTGAAGAAGGTGTAGTAAGCCCCATGGGACACCTGGAGCAGAAAATTCATCAGGAAGAATGCCACCACCGCAGGGTGCGTGAGGATGGCCTTCAGGCTGCCGCTGGGCGAAGGAGGTTTGCGCTCTCCACGCTCGGACGGCACCAGGAATGCCGAGATGGCTATGCCCGCAAACACCGGCAGCAACAACCAGGGCAGTCCCTCAATGGGTATCCACTCGAGAATGCCCCCCACAAGCGCAACCGCGCCGATGAATCCGACAGAGCCCCAAAGCCTTACCTTGCCATATCGGTCCTTCTGCTTTCCCAGTGCTCGGAGGGTAATGACCTCGTACAGTGGCAGGATGGCATTCCAGAAAAAGGTAAAGGCCAGCATGACCAGCAGCAGGCCATAAAACCCGGGCTCCAGAAACACTCCGGCGAAAAACAGTGAACCGGTAATCGCTCCAAAACGCACCAACCGCACGCGCTGACCAGTGCGGTCACCGAGCCAGCCCCAGACGCTGGGCGCAACAATCTTGGTGAGCTGAATGGTGGCCATCAAGGTGGCAATCTGGAGGTAGGAAAAGCCCTGCCCCTCGAGGTAGAGGGACCAATAAGGAAGGAGCCCTCCGAGGAGGGCAAAGAACCAGAAATAGAGGTTGGAAAGCCGCCAGTAGATAGACAATGGTCTCTCGGCGCCGGTCAGAGCTGGCCGAGTACCGGCGTGGGCACCACGACATCACCGTTCTGACCGCGATGCCGCAGGTAATGATCCATCAGCACGATGGCCATCATGGCCTCGGCAATGGGCGTCGCCCGGATGCCCACACATGGATCGTGGCGACCGGTGGTGATCACCTCTACCGGATTGCCGTGGACATCAATGCTGCGGCCGGGTATCCGCAGGCTGGAGGTCGGCTTCAGCGCGATGCTGGCAACAATGGGCTGACCGGAGGAAATACCGCCCAGAACGCCGCCCGCGTTGTTCGACAGAAAACCCTCGGGTGTCATTTCATCCCGGTGCTCGGTACCTTTCTGGTCAATACAGCCGAACCCGGCACCGATCTCCACGCCCTTGACGGCGTTGATGCTCATCAAGGCGTGAGCGAGATCGGCATCGAGGCGATCAAAAATCGGTTCACCCAGCCCCGGCGGTACGCCTTCGGCGACCACGTTGATACGGGCTCCGATGGAATCACCTTCCTTGCGGAGCGCATCCATGTAGGCTTCCATCTCCGCGACCTTGTCCGCATCCGGGCAGAAAAACGGGTTCTGGTGCACCTGATCCCAATCGAACTTTTCCGCTTTGATCGGCCCAAGCTGTGACAGATACCCCCGAACGGTAATGCCCAGGCGCTGCTGCAAAAACTTTCTGGCCACTGCGCCTGCTGCCACCCGCATCGCGGTTTCCCGGGCTGAGGAGCGTCCGCCACCCCGGTAATCACGAACGCCATATTTGTGGGCGTAGGTGTAGTCGGCGTGGGCCGGACGGAACTGTT
>JAEPMM010000406.1 GCA_017643965.1 Marinobacter sp. | reverse complement strand
TAAAGAAAGTTTTAAAAGAGAAAATAAATCTATTTTGGATGATTCGGAATTTATTGAAAATTACAATAACGCCCTTAAATCACCACAATCAAGAAGATTGTATAAAGATACAGAGAATGAAATTCATTATGACTCAATTACGGCCCAGAATGCAAGTACCCGGATCTGCCGATCCAGATTGGCGGCGGTATCCGTTCTGCCGACACCATCGAGGCCTATCTGAAGGCCGGCGTGCAGTGGGTGATCATCGGCACCAAAGCGGTGAAAGAGCCCGAGTTCGTCACCGAGATGTGCAAGAAATTCCCGGGCCACATTATTGTGGGTCTGGACGCCAAAGACGGCCGTGTTGCCACCGACGGCTGGGCCGAAGTGTCGGAAGTGATGGCCACCGATCTGGCCGAACGCTTTGCCAATGACGGCGTGGATTCCATCGTCTACACTGACATCAGCCGCGACGGCATGATGCAGGGCGTGAACGTGGAAGCGACAGCGGCGCTTGCGGAGGCCGGTGGTATTCCGGTGATCGCCTCCGGCGGTGTCACCAATATGGAGGACCTCAAACGTCTGGCCACCGTGGCCGACAAGGGCATCCTCGGTGCCATTACCGGCCGCGCCATCTACGAAGGCACGCTGGATGTGGCCGAGGCCCAGGCCTACTGCGACAGCCTTCAGGCATAAGGATACCGACGATGGCACTGGCCAAACGCATTATCCCCTGCCTGGACGTGGACAAGGGCCGCGTGGTGAAGGGCGTGAACTTTGTCGATATCCGTGATGCCGGCGACCCGGTGGAAGTGGCCCGCAAATACAACGAGCAGGGCGCCGACGAAATCACCTTCCTGGACATCACCGCCAGCCACGAAAGCCGCGATACCACCTATGAAACCGTGGAGCGCATGGCCAGCCAGGTGTTCATCCCGCTGACCGTGGGCGGTGGCGTACGCACGGTAGATGACATTCGCAAGCTGCTCAATGCCGGCGCCGACAAGGTGTCGATCAACACCGCGGCGGTGTTCAATCCCGAGTTCGTGCGCGAGGCGGCTGATCGTTTTGGTCGCCAGTGCATCGTAGTGGCGATCGACGCTAAACGGGTGTCGGCAGAAGGCGAGGCTCCGCGCTGGGAAATCTTCACCCACGGTGGTCGCAAGCCGACCGGGCTGGATGCGGTGGAATGGGCCCGAAAAATGACCGACATGGGTGCCGGCGAGTTACTGCTGACCAGTATGGATCGGGATGGCACCAAGATCGGTTTTGATCTGGGGCTGACTCGCGCGGTCAGCGATGCGGTATCGGTGCCGGTGATTGCCTCCGGCGGCGTGGGTGAGTTGCAGCATCTGGCGGATGGCGTCACCGAAGGCGGTGCGGACGCGGTGCTGGCAGCGTCGATTTTTCACTTCGGCCAGCACACCATTCCGGAAGCGAAGGCTTTTATGAAAGCGCAAGGAATTGAAGTTCGCGAATAAACCGTAGGTCGGATCAGGCTACGCCGTAATCCGACCGGCCAAGGTCAGGGCATCGCAACATTATTCACTTTTAGCGTACGCAGGCCGTATGGTCTGCTTTTCGCCTTCGGCAAACATCGGGCGGTTGTTGTTTCTCATCGCCCACAGGCCGCTTACGGTGGCCACCGCAATGCCCTGCTCATCCAGCATCGGCAGGTGCTTTTCCAGATAGTCCACGGTGACCTTGTGCGGGTGACCAATGCCCACGGCACTGCCGTTTTCCCTCGCCCGTTTGATCAATAGCTTGAACTGCCGATCCACGTATTCCTCGGTTTGCTCGTGATCCAGAAACACATCACGGGTCAGGGTGGGAATGCGATAGGCATCGGCCACTTCACCGGCAATGGACGATGCAATGGTGCGGCTGTCGACAAAGTACACCGGGTACCGGTCCAGCTCCGACATCACCCAATCCATCGCCTTGAGCTGCTGGGTCAGCAGGCTGCCCATGTGGTTGTTGACGCCTTTGACGTGGGGGATGGACTGAAGCGCCCGGCGAAGGGTGCTCTTCAGACTCTGCGAATCCATGTCCGATGTCAGCCCGCCGGGTCCGAGCCCGAAATTGCGGGTGTTGGCCATGGGGTCGTGAAGCATGATTTCTTTCTGCTTCTGATGGGCCAGCTTTGCCAGCGGCACGGTGTGCCGGCGGTAGGGCAGGAAGGCCAGGGTGACAGGTTGTTCGAGATTGGCCAGCCGTGTGCCTTCTTGAAGGTTGTGCCCCATATCATCAATGATGATGGCGATGGTGGGTGGCACTTGCCCGGCCTCGCGAGGGCCGGGCGAGTCCGCGCTGACGGCGGATGCCGCCAGAGCCGCGGCAACCAGAATGAGCAGTCGTTTCAAGGGCATCAATCCATGCTGGTCCGGTCAGAGCCGTTGTTGCGCTTGTCCAGAATGCGCAGTCCCTTGAGCAGGTTGAGCGCCGAGCGCAGCTGATAATCACGCTCGGCCGCAGAGGCGTTCTGAGCCTGTTCCGCCGCGCTGTCCTCGCCCTCGTCCTGACCCTGCAGGTGACCACTCAGGTCGGCTTCGGTGAAGAAGGGACCACCCTCGATTTCCTGCAGTTCGGCGGGCTTGACTTCAATGTCCGGCTTGATGCCTTTGGCCTGAATCGAGCGGCCATCCGGCGTGTAGTAGCGGGCGGTGGTCATCTTGATGGCGTGGGTCTCGTCCAACGGGATAACGGTCTGCACGCTGCCTTTGCCGAACGATTGAGTACCCATGACCACTGCGCGCTCGTGATCCTGCAGGGCGCCCGCAAGAATTTCAGAGGCCGAGGCCGAGCCGCCGTTGATCAGTACCACGATGGGGGTGCCTTCCATCAGGTCGCCGGCCTTGGCATTGAAACGGAGACGGGAGCTCTGGATGCGGCCTTCGGTGTAGACGATCAGCCCTTCGTCCAGCAGGGCATCCGCGGCTTCAACCGCGGCCTGCAATATGCCACCGGGGTTGTTTCGCAAATCGATGACCAGGCCGTCGAGGTCTTTGCCGTAATCTTCCTCGAGCTTCTTCAGGGTGTCCTTGAACTGGGTGCCGGTATCGGCCTGGAACTGGGTGATCCGCACATAGCCATAACCGTTGTCGATCAGCCGTGACTTGATGCTGGTGACCTTGATGATATCGCGTTCAACG
>JAEPMM010000260.1 GCA_017643965.1 Marinobacter sp. | reverse complement strand
GTTGAGAAGCTGCAGCGTTCACTGCAGGACAGTGTTCAGCGCCAGGAGATGCTCGGCAAACCGGCGATCCTGCTGGTGTCGGGCCCACTCAGGCCGGTGCTGGCGAAGTTCGCCAGTTACGGGGTGGAAAGGCTGCACGTGCTTTCCTACCAGGAAATTCCGGACAACAAACAGATCACCATTGTGGCTTCCGTAGGCCAGTAACGGCCGCGGACGGCAAAGCGGACAACGCAGGCACGGCGTTGCCGGTGGAGGATGAGGCATCATGAAAGTAAAACGTTTTTTTGCTCAGAGCATGGCCGAAGCTTTAAAGCAGGTGCGGGCACAGATGGGCCCGGACGCCGTGATTCTCTCCAATCGCCGGGTAGACGGTGGCGTCGAAATTGTGACGGCGCTGGATTACGACGAAAACATGGCGCGTCAGCGCCTTGGTGATCAAGCTCGGGAAGCCACCAACGGATCGAAACTGGCGGAAATGCAGGCGGAACAACATCGCCGGCTGGAGCAGGAGCTGGGTCGGTCTCGTGATCGCATCCGCGAGGTGCGGGAAAAACGCGCGAATCTCGGGGCCGGATATGCCGGCGCCGCCGGGCTACTCGACGATGCGGCTCTGGAACTCCAGCCGGAAGCCACAGCAACCACCGCGTCTGCCACGGCGGCGCAGGTCGGTGGCAGCTATTCCGACGAACTGGCGCAGATGCGTGCCGAGATCAGCTCCTTGCGTGACCTGATGGGCGCCCAGAAACCGAAGGTGGAGCCAGCGAGCCCTGCCTCCAATGCGGTGCAGCAGAGGTTGTCCGAGCGCTTGCAGGAATTCGGTCTTGGGATGGAGCTTGCCAACTCGCTGTCACGTCGCCACAAGGGTGGGCGCCTCGAGGATGGCTGGAAGCAGTCGCTGAAGATGCTGGCCACCGGTGTAAAAACGGCCCGTCAGGAATGGTTTGATGAGGGCGGTGTATACGCGCTGGTTGGACCGACCGGCTCAGGCAAAACCACCACCATCGGTAAACTGGCGGCCCGGCATGTGCTGCGGCACGGCGCCGATTCCCTGGCGCTGGTGACCACCGACCGTTACCGTGTTGCGGCCCACGAGCAACTGTTCGTATTCGGACGTATTCTCAATGTGCCGGTGCGGGTGGTGGATGAGAGCAATTCCCTGGACGATAGCCTCGACGAGCTGTCTGATCGCCACCTGGTGTTGATCGACACGGCCGGCCTCACCATCTCCGATAAAGGGTACCAGCAGCAGTTGTCTGAACTGGCCCGCAGCCACCATCGGATCCGTACTCATCTGGTGGTTTCAGCCACCAGTCAGCCGCGCATTATGAAATCCGTGTTGCATTGCTATAAGATGGCAAATCTTGCAGGTTGCGTCATGACCAAAATTGACGAAGCCCTTACACTGGGTGAGTCGCTGGGGTTTGTCATGGAATCCGGTTTGCCGGTGGCTTATTACACCGATGGCCAGAAGATTCCGGAAGACCTGCATCACGCCGAGGCGGTACCACTGGTCCGGCTGGCGGTAGAGCGGCTGAAAACGCTCCAGCAACAGCAGGCAGTGGCAGAGGGGGCCTGAACAATACTCTGCCGTACCGGATGACGGACTATCCGGCGCGCAGTCCGTCGAACAACAACTGAGCCTTCGGCCAAACGTGGCGAGAGACGAACCAAGTATGAGCAAACCACATCCGGTACAGGTGATCGCGGTGTCCGGCGGCAAGGGCGGCGTTGGCAAGAGCAACATTTCGGTTAACCTAGGCATTGCCCTGGCGCAAAAAGGTCGCCGTGTCGTGCTGTTGGACGCAGACTTGGGCCTTGCGAACATCGACGTACTGCTGGGCATCACCGCCAACCGCAACATGGCAGACGTACTCGCCGGCGACTGTGACCTGCGGGATGTTCTGGTAAATGGCCCAGGAGGTATCCGCATCGTGCCCGCCTCGTCAGGCACTCAGCGCATGACCCAGCTCAGCGCCATGGAACATGCTGGCCTGATCAACGCGTTCAGCGAACTGGGCGACCAGATCGACGTACTCATTGTCGATACCGCCGCCGGCATTTCCGAATCCGTGGTCAGTTTTCTTCGCGCCTCCCAGGAGCTCCTGCTGGTGGTGTGTGACGAACCCACCTCTATCACCGACTGCTACGCTCTGATCAAGCTGATGAACCGCGATTACGGAACCAACCGGTTCCGGATTCTGGCCAATCAGGTGCGCAATGAGCAGGAGGGCCGGCATCTTTTTGAAAAACTCACCCGCGTGACCGAGCGGTTTCTAGATGTGGCACTACAATATGTAGGGATGGTGCCTTACGACGAGGCCGTCAAAAAAGCGGTGCAGAGGCAGAAGGCCGTTCTGGAAGCCTATCCGCGAGCGAAGGCATCGCTGGCCATCAAGGCGCTGGCTGAGAAAGTTGACAGTTGGCCATTGCCGTCGTCTCCCCGTGGCCATCTGGAGTTTTTCGTGGAGCGGCTCGTCGAAGTCTGAAATTGATCCTGTCACCAAGAAGCTGGATACATGGCATTGGCGAAAAACCTGGGAATTTACCAAAAAGCTGTAGAAAACAGCGGCTCCCGACTGGTGGAGGAACACGCCCCACTGGTCAAGAAAATCGCGTTGCACCTGATGGCCCGATTGCCGGCATCGGTTCAACTCGACGACCTCATGCAGGCCGGTATGATCGGCCTGCTGGAAGCGGCCCAACGATACAGTTCCGCCAAGGGCGCTACCTTTGAAACCTACGCCGGCATCCGTATTCGCGGGGCCATGGTGGATGAGATCCGCAAAGGCGACTGGGTTCCCCGTTCCGTTCATCGTAATGCCCGCCGGATTTCCCAGGCCATCAAGGCCGTGGAAGACCGTTTTGGTCGTGAAGCCCAGGATCATGAAGTGGCGGACGAGCTGGGCGTCAGCTTGCAGGAGTACCATTCCAGCCTGAGCGATGCCAACAGTGGCCGTCTTTTTAGCCTTGATGAGCTCAATGAATCCGGTGAGCTGCCGATAGAAGAAATAGACGCCAGTGATAACCCGCTGGACGGCATCACCTCCGATGCCTTCCGGAGGAGTCTGGCAGAGGCTATCGAAGAATTGCCGGAACGCGAAAAACTGGTACTCAGCCTGTATTACCAGGAGGAGTTGAACCTCAAGGAAATCGGTGCGGTTCTCGGGGTCAGTGAAAGCCGGGTCAGCCAGATTCACAGCCAGGCTGCCCTGCGACTGAAAGGGCGCCTGTCAGGCTGGCAGCAGGAGAATGGTGCTCAGTAGCTTTTGGTAACTGGCGCTTTACAACCGGGCCAAACACCACACAATAAGCGGTTAGTTTGCTGGCCTGCCGAAAGACCGGCAGAACGATAAAATGCATTCCGGGTGTCACAAACTGGAGGTCCCTTTGGACAAGAACATGAAAATCCTCATTGTGGACGATTTTTCCACAATGCGACGGATCATCAAGAATCTCCTGCGCGATCTTGGCTTTACTAACACCGACGAAGCGGATGACGGCAACACCGCGTTGCCCATGCTGCGCAGCGGTAAATACGATTTTCTGGTCACCGACTGGAACATGCCGGGTATGTCCGGATTTGATCTGCTCAAGGCGGTCAGGGCGGATGAAAACCTCAAGACCCTGCCGGTGTTGATGGTAACCGCCGAAGCAAAGCGGGATCAGATCGTGGCGGCGGCGCAGGCCGGCGTAAACGGCTATGTGGTCAAACCGTTCACCGCTGCGGTTCTCAAGGAGAAGATTGAGAAAATCTTCGAACGAATCCAGTAACCAGAGGTCGGATGGGCTCTCATGAGCGATAGCAAAAAGAATCCGCAGGACCTCGACCCGGAGGTAACCGAAAAGCTCCGCGAGCAGGCCAATGCCCTGGCGGAACAGGTGAACGCCGGTAATTATGCCGGTGCCATGACCCTGATCAATGACCTCAGCGAGGTTCGGGATCAAAGTCTGTATCGGGAGGTGGGGAGATTGACGCGCAGCCTCCACGAGGCCATTCGCAATTTCCAGATTGACCCTCGTAACGCCGAGCAGCAGGAAGCGCTGTCGAAAATGACCGACGCGTCCGACCGCCTGGAATACGTGGTGAAAATGACCGGTCAGGCCGCCAACCGCACCATGGACCTGGTGGAAGACGCCATGCCAAGGGCGCACGCCATGCGGGACGAAGCGGCCCGTTTGCGTGATGAATGGCAACGTTTGCGGCGGCGGGAGATGCAGCCGGCGGAGTTCCGCGATCTGTATCGCCGGATAGACACCTTCTTCGTTGCCCTGACCGAGGATGCCGACACGATTTATGGCAACCTGTCCGAAATTCTGCTGGCCCAGGATTTCCAGGATCTCACCGGACAGGTAATCCAGAAAGTCACCGCCCTGGTCAAGGAGGTGGAAGAGCACCTGTTGAGCCTGGTGGTTATGGCCAGCCACGTGGACCAGCTGACCGGCACGGTGCACGAGATCGAGTCAAAGGAAGTATCGGCAGAGCAGGGCGTTGGCCCGCAGATGAAAGCCGAGGAGCGCGAAGATGTGGTATCGGGTCAGGACGACGTTGATGATCTGCTGTCCAGTCTCGGATTCTGAATCAAGAGGGTAACCCATGGCGTTTGATGCCGATGAAGAGATCCTGCAGGACTTCCTGGTTGAAGCTGGCGAGATACTCGAGAAACTGTCCGAGCAGTTGGTCGATCTGGAGCAGAATCCCGACGACAGCGATCTCCTCAATGCCATTTTTCGCGGTTTCCACACCGTCAAGGGCGGCGCCGGATTTCTCCAGCTGGACGCTCTGGTCAGTTGCTGCCACTCCGCAGAAAACGTGTTCGATATTCTCCGCAACCACAAGCGCAAAGTGGATTCGGAACTGATGGACGTGGTGCTGGAAGCGCTGGATAACGTCAATGCGATGTTCGAGCAGGTCCGCAATCACGAGGAGCTGACCCCGGCCCCGGCGGCCTTGATCGCCAGACTGGATGCCTTTGCCGAACCGGCGACCGCCGCTGCCTCCCATGGGCCTCGACTTCCGCCGGCCGGGATCGCCCGCGCAAGGCGTGCAGGCTGTACCGACCGAGAAAGATCGGGCCGAGCCAAACAATGAGACCGATGACGCGGAAGACCGCCCACGCCCTGACGAGGACCAAGCCTAATGCT
>JAEPMM010000479.1 GCA_017643965.1 Marinobacter sp. | reverse complement strand
GTTTTTGATATGTTATAACATAATTGATCAGATCGGGTCGGGAATCAAGAGGGCGAGTGCCTTCGATCCGCCCCGATGCTACGATAGTCTTCTAAATTCAGTGAAACAGGTAAGCTCCTTTCTCATGTCAGAAACCGACACAACCGGTGCCGCCCGCGCCGCCGCTTTTGAGCGTTGGGCCAATATGTTCACCGCCCACAAAGCCTTCAGTCATCCGTCCGAGTTGCACGGTGTTTTGTGTGGGCGGCTTGCCGCCGGTGCTCGTATAGAAGAATCAGAATGGCTCGCCATGGTGTGCGAGCACATGGGGCTGCCGGAGACCGCGACCGGTGAGTCCGACGATCTCAGGGAATTCATGCAGGCCGCCTACGACCAGACCCTGGCGTTGCTGAAAGCCGCAGACATGAGTTTCCACCCGCTGCTGCCTGATGACGATTACGCCATCGATCAGCGTCTGGAAGCATTGACCTCCTGGGTGCGCGGGTTTCTGGAGGGCATGGCGCTGTCGGCGGGCGAGTCCCTGGGCCAGGCCCCGGATGAGATCCGCGAGCTGATCGAGGATATGGTTGCCATCAGCCAGGTGTCCGAGGACGAGGAACCGGACGACGAAAGCGAACACCAGCTGATCGAGATTGTGGAATACGTGCGCCTGGGTGCGCTGGCGGTGTTTACCGAATTCAATCCGCCAGAGAAACCGGCCGCGGATACTCCGACACTGCACTGAGCAGGTACCTGCCTGCGGGAGATATTATGCCGTCAATGATACCCGTTAAAGAATTTGCCGATCGCCGTCGCCGACTGATGGAGCGGATGGCACCGGACAGCATTGCCATTGTCCCGGCAGCGCCGGAATGTGTGCGTAACCGCGATGTGCTGCATCCGTTTCGCCAGGACAGCGATTTCCAGTACCTGTCGGGATTCGGTGAACCGGAGGCCGTGCTGGTGTTGATCCCCGGACGCGAACACGGTGAATCGGTGCTGTTCTGCAAGGAGCGCAACCCGGAGAAAGAACTCTGGGACGGTTTCCTCGCCGGGCCGGAGGGCGCCATCGAGACGTTCGGGCTGGACGATGCCTTTCCCATTGCCGACATTGACGACATCCTGCCGGGCATGATCGAGGGCCGCAGCCGGGTCTATTACCCGCTGGGCAAGGATCACAATTTTGACGCCCGGGTGATGGACTGGGTCAAGGTGATCCGCAGCAAGGTCCGGGCGGGTGCCCATCCGCCGGGGGAATTTGTGGCCCTGGAACACCTGCTCCACGACCTGCGGATTTACAAGAGCGCGAACGAAGTCAAGGTGATGGCGAAAGCCGGCGAAATCAGTGCCGAAGCCCATTGCCGCGCAATGAAGCGCGCCCGCCAAGGCGGCCACGAATACAACCTGGAAGCTGAACTGATCCACACGTTCATGGCGCACGGTGCCCGCACTACGGCGTACCCCTCCATCGTGGGGGCCGGTGCCAACGGCTGTATCCTGCATTACATCGAAAACAGCGCGCCGCTGAAAATGGGCGACCTGGTGCTGATTGATGCCGGCTGTGAACTGGAATGCTATGCCTCGGACATCACCCGCACCTTCCCGGTCAGCGGGCGGTTCAGCGCGGAACAGATAGCGCTGTACGTGGTGGTGCTGTCTGCGCAGTACGCGGCCATTGATGCCGTGCGCCCCGGCTACCCCTGGACTCAGCCCCACGAGGCGGCCCTGCGGGTGCTGGCCCAGGGCCTGATTGATCTGGGGCTGCTGTCCGGCAGCGTGGACGACGCCATCGCCAGCGAC
>JAEPMM010000464.1 GCA_017643965.1 Marinobacter sp. | reverse complement strand
GGTTGTGAGCACGGCCTGGCCCTTGCCGTCATAACCTTCGGTGTTGGACTTGGCCACCACCGGGCAGCCGAGGGCTTCGGCTGCCGCTTTCAGGGATTCGGCACTGTCGGCAATCCGCCACTCCGGCGTCGGGATGCCCAGTTGCCCGAACAGGGTTTTCTCGGCTTCCCGGTTCTGGCAGACCTGCAAGGCGCGGGGGCACGGGTGAACCGGCTTGTGGGCGGCGATTTTCTCGGCCACCTCGACCGGGAGGTGTTCGAATTCGTAGGTGACGCGATCAACCCGGGACAGGAAATCGTCCAGGTACTGACCTTCCCGGTCGATGATGACTTCGCCCAGCCCGGCGCTGGGGCTGCCGGACATGTCATAGAAAACAAAGGTCTTGGCCAGCGGGTATCCGGCCAGTGCCAGCATTCTTCCCAGTTGGCCGGCGCCCAGTACACCAATTCTCATTTGTGTTCTCCTGCCGATTTTGGCGGCTTGATCTTTTTAGAGTTTGAGAGAGGTGGGTAAGGCTTTCGGAAAAACTCCGCTTTAACTCGCTGTGCTCAGACAGGCGGTGTTTTTCCGAAAGCCTTACCCACCCCTCTCGCAAACCTGTGTGATCGCTGATCCGACCTGTGCACGGCTCAGCGAAGATTCCCGTAGGTCGGATTAGCCGCAGGCGTAATCCGACAAGGTCCCGGCTGAATCCTTATTGATCACTGGGGTCGGGATTGTCCAGAATCGTCTGCGTCTGGGTGTCCCGGAACTCATCAACGGCTTTGCGCACGTCGTCGCTGAAAGTACCGATAATCTGCGCGGCCAGCAGGCCGGCGTTGGTGGCGCCGGCTTTGCCGATGGCCAGTGTGCCCACCGCAATGCCCCCGGGCATCTGTACGATGGACAGCAGGGAATCGAGACCGTTCAGGGCCTTGGACTGAACCGGAACGCCAAGCACCGGCAATGAAGTCTGTGATGCCACCATGCCGGGCAGGTGCGCCGCGCCACCGGCGCCGGCAATAATCACTTTCAGGCCGCGATCCGAGGCGGTTTTCGCGTAGTCGAACAGCAGATCCGGTGTGCGGTGGGCAGACACCACTTTGGTTTCATAGGGCACGCCAAGCTTGTCGAGCATGTCGGCGGCGTGTTCCATGGTGGGCCAGTCCGATTTGGAGCCCATGATCAGACCTACAAGCGGCTGCATATGCAACAGTCCTGTGTATGTTGGAAAGCCGGCCATTGTATGTTTTGGCTAATTACCATGCAAACCATGCTTTGTTGATGGGCTGTCATTTCAATGAATCGTTGAGAGCGGGTATTATCGGGCGTTATTACCTGAACCGTCCATATTCCGGGAGTTGTAATGGAACCAATCCGTCCAGATGACGATGAACTGCGCGCCGATCCGCCCATCGGCGGCGCCAGGAAGAACCCTGAGCCTGCTGAAAAGCACGCCGGGCAGTCGAAAAAGGCAGGCGGAGGCAAGGGCAATATCGGCGGACCCCGCGCGCCGAAATCAGGCAACGGTGGCCATCGCGGCGGCCGGCTGGGCGTCTGGCTGGCATTGATACTGGTGGCGGTGGTTGCCGGAGGCGGCTGGTTCACTCAGGCGCAGCAGATTGAGGCGCTGGAGGGCCAGCTGGAAGAAGCGGATTACTGGGCGCGGCAAAGCAAGCTGGCGCTGGCACGGTTTGAGGGGGATCTGTCTGAAACCGGTGAGAACCTGGAGGAGCGGGGGCAGTCGATCGAGCAGAAGCTGAGCAATCAGAACGAGCGGTTAGATACTGCCGACAGTGAGATCCGCAAGTTGTGGGCGATTGCCAACGAGCGCAACAAGAAACGGCTGGACGATCATCAGGCGCGCCTGAAAACGTTGAGCGGGGAGCTGGCGCAGGAGGGTGATGCCCGCGAGGCACTGGCTGAATCCGTGGACAGCCTGGAATCCTCGCTGACCGGCGAACTGGCGTCGCTGAAGAAAGAGCTGGACCAGCAGATCGTAGTGCTGAAAGAGTCGACCGAACAGGCGGATAAGCGCCTGACGGAGCTGAATTCGGCCCTGGACGGTGTGGATCAGCTGGTGGATCGTCGTATTCAGCGGTTCGAGCGGGAACAGAAGCTGGGCCTCGACGGCATGGAGGGGCGCATCAGTTC
>JAEPMM010000347.1 GCA_017643965.1 Marinobacter sp. | reverse complement strand
GCATCCGGCGCTGTCGGCTCACAGGGTTGGCGGAATCATGCCAAGCTCGCTTGGCAGCATTGCGCGCATGTCACCCTCACCGCCGGACTCGGCTGGGGGCTCGACAATGGGGGCACCTTCCAGTTCAACGAACCACGGTTCTTCGGGGGCCTCGCGCTCCTCGGCCGGCTCAAGCATCCAGGCGAGTACGTCGTAATAACGACGGATATTCTGGACGTAGATCACCGGTTCGTGACCCCGGGCATAGCCGTATCGGGTTTTTGAATACCATTCTTTCTGTGCCAGCAGCGGCAGGAATTCCTTCACGTCCATCCAGCGATCCGGATCCTTGCCTGCGCCCTCGGTCAGCCGGCGCGCGTCCTCAAGGTGACCGAAGCCGACGTTGTAGGAGGCGAGGGCAAACCAGGTGCGATCAGGTTCCGGAATGCGATCCGGAATCTGGCGGTGCACCAGGGTGAAGTACTTTGCACCGCCCTGAATGCTCTCTTCCGGGTCCAGCCGGTTACTGACACCGATCTGACCCGCCGTGTTCTGGGTCAGCATCATCAGCCCGCGAACGCCTGTGGGCGACACGGCGTTGGGGCGCCAATGGGATTCCTGGTAGCCGATGGCGGCCAGCAGCCGCCAATCGAGTCCGTACTCTGACGCATAGTTGCGGAACAGCCCCTCATACTTCGGCAGCCGGTTATTGACGTGATGGACGAAGGTGCGGGCGCCGACGTAA
Source organism: Marinobacter sp. (assembly GCA_017643965.1). GTDB lineage: Bacteria > Pseudomonadota > Gammaproteobacteria > Pseudomonadales > Oleiphilaceae > Marinobacter. The sequence continues at coordinate 3,152 of JAEPMM010000347.1, read as the reverse complement.
TTGAGCCGGTCCAGGTGCCCGTAGAATCGCTCCGACAGCTGGGCCAGAGTGCCGTTGGTATTCAGTTCGTCAAGGAATGCCCGCGCTGCATCCGACAGGGTGGAGTCCTGATCAGCGGGGAACAGCCAGGCCAGTTCTTCGGGTTCACCCAGCGAAAACGCCTCTTTCACCTTGGGGAAATAGACGTGGTTGAGGTCGAGCTCATTGGACGAGACAACCGCAATCGGGAATTCACCGGACTCCACGCGTGCCAGCAATCCGGCCGCGTCCAATGCTGGGTGCACCTGCCACTGGAGATCCGGATGCTCCGCGCGCAACTGCTTGAGCCGGTGCTCATGGTTGCTGTCGGAAACCAGGTGCAGAGTGGCTCCGGTCAGATCGGCAGGCGTTTGCGGGCGGTCCACCTCCCGATGGTAGATCACCACGGATTCGGCCAGTATCCCGGTCGTGACGGTGTGATAGCGGTCGGTGAGTTCTTTGCGATTGGACAGCCCGGCGAGCCCGATGTGAGCAAAGTTGCGGTCCAGAACAGACAGAATATCGGTGTTGTTTTCTTCCACCCTGACCCGAAGTTCTACGCCCAGGTGGTCGGCGAACCGCTTCGCCAGTTCGTAATCATAACCGGTGGTGCCGTCACGGCCTTCAAAATAGATGGACGGAGCCGTGCGGGTAATAATATGGAGCACGCCTTCCGAGCGTACTTCCTGCAGAGTGGTTGGCCGAGAGCAACCGCTGGACAGGACAACAAGCGCGATAGGCAACAACCAGCGCCCGAATTGGCTGGCAGAATACAGTCTTGGCTTTGACAAATCCCTGGTCTCCCTTGGAACTGCTGCAGGACACTGAGTTTACGATGTCATGGCGGGGTTCCGATCAATGCCCGATCCGATCACATCCGAGTTCAAACCTGTTGGTGGCGTCCGATGCCACGTTTCAATCATCTCCGTTCGGGTCACGCCGGTCAATGAATGTGATCAATTTATATGCAAAAGAATGTCAATTGTACATGGCCGTAATTACGCTCCCGACGCTGTATCCCTGCCACGCTTTCAAGTATCATGGCGGCCTTTCAGATGGCCGGGTACCTGATGCGAATGTCCACAGGCGCCCTGACTTCCCCGTTTCGCGCGATACAGGTTTCGATCATGCTTGAACTTCGCGGCGCGCCAGCGCTCTCGCCCTTCCGCTCCAGCAAACTGCACAGCCGCCTCCGGGACATCGTGCCCGAAGTGGAGCATGTGTACGCTGAGTTCATGCACTTCACCGATCTGGAATTTGAACTGTCTGAGTCGGAACAGGCCATCCTGGATCGTCTGCTCACCTACGGGCCCAGTGTGCAGGTGGAGGAGCCGGAAGGCGTACTGTTTCTGGTGGTGCCGCGTCCGGGAACCTTGTCCCCCTGGTCCAGCAAAGCCACCGACATCGCCCGCAACTGTGGCCTGCGGCAGATCCGTCGCATCGAGCGGGGCATCGCCTATTACGTGCGCGCCAGTCGCAAGCTGAATCTGGAGCAACGGGAAAAGATCGCTGCACTGCTGCACGACCGCATGACCCAGAAAGTCTTTCACGAGATGGGCGGCGCGGAACTTCTGTTCAGCCACGACGAGCCCCGTGTGGTTCAGCGGGTGCCTGTGCTGGCGGGCGGCCGTGATGCGTTGGTGGAAGCCAATCGCAAGCTGGGGCTGGCGCTGGCGGACGATGAAATCGACTACCTGGCCAAATCGTTCACCGATCTGGAGCGGGACCCCACAGATGTTGAACTGATGATGTTTGCTCAGGCCAACTCCGAGCACTGTCGCCACAAAATCTTCAATGCCTCCTGGGACATTGACGGAGAGGGTCAGGAGAAGTCCCTGTTTGCGATGATTCGCAACACCTATGAGATGAACAGCGAGGGTGTGCTGTCTGCCTACAAGGACAACGCCTCTGTCATCCGTGGCAGCCGTGGTGGCCGTTTCTATCCGAATCCGGAAACCGGCGTCTACGGCTACAACGAAGAAGACATTCATATCCTGATGAAGGTGGAAACCCACAACCACCCGACTGCGATTGCGCCGGCAGCCGGCGCCGCAACCGGGTCCGGTGGCGAGATCCGTGACGAGGGCGCGACCGGTCGTGGCTCGAAGCCGAAAGCCGGCCTCACCGGGTTCACCGTTTCCAACCTGAATCTGCCCGGTGACCCGCAGCCCTGGGAAATCGGCTACGGCAAGCCGGAACGCATTGCTTCCGCACTGGACATCATGATCGAGGGGCCGATTGGTGGCGCTGCGTTCAACAACGAATTCGGCCGTCCGAATCTTGCAGGCTATTTCCGCACTTTCGAAGAGAAAGTGCCGGGCGCAGCCGGTGAAGAGGTCCGCGGTTATCACAAGCCCATCATGATTGCCGGCGGCCTTGGCAACATTCGCGCCGAGCACGTGGAGAAAGGCCACATCCCGGTGGGTGCCAAGCTGATTGTTCTTGGCGGGCCGTCCATGCTGATCGGACTGGGCGGCGGTGCCGCTTCCTCCATGGACTCCGGCACCAGCCACGAGAATCTGGACTTTGCGTCCGTGCAGCGCGACAACCCGGAAATGGAGCGCCGTTGCCAGGAGGTGATTGATCGCTGCTGGCAGATGGGTGACGCCAACCCGATAGCGTTTATCCACGATGTGGGCGCGGGTGGACTGTCCAACGCCATGCCGGAGCTGGTCAAAGACGGTGGTCGTGGCGGCAAATTCGAGCTGCGGGACATCCCCAGCGATGAGCCGGGCATGTCGCCCCTGGAGATCTGGTGTAACGAATCCCAGGAACGCTACGTCATGGCGGTGGCCCCGGAAAATCTCGAGCTGTTTGACGCACTTTGCCGCCGTGAGCGCTGCCCGTACGCGGTCATCGGCGAGGCCACCGAGTCCCATCACCTGGAACTGGGTGACTCCTATTTCGACGACAAGCCGGTCGACCTTCCGATGGACGTGCTGTTTGGCAAGCCGCCGCGTATGCATCGCAGTGTGTCCCGGTCGTCGTTTACCAAGCCGATTTTTGATTCCACCAAGGTCGACCTGAATGAGGCGATCCGGCGAATTCTGCGATTGCCTTCCGTCGGTTCCAAGAGTTTTCTGATTACCATCGGTGACCGCACCATCACCGGTCTGGTCGCTCGTGACCAGATG
>JAEPMM010000329.1 GCA_017643965.1 Marinobacter sp. | reverse complement strand
CCGGGGTGGGGAAGTGGATCGGTTGGGCAGCCTGTTTCTCTCCGCCGCACGGGAAATCCAGTCTTCCCGCCCGGATCTCCAACTGGTGATTCCCTGTGTGAACCGGGATCGCGAGAAACAGGTGCGGGGGCTGGTGGAGTCCCTGGATGTGGCGTTGCCGGTGACCATCGTGCGGGGCCGTTCCCGCTAGGTGATGGCCGCCGCGGATGTGGTGCTGCTGGCTTCGGGCACCGCAACCCTCGAAGCCATGTTGCTGAAAAAGCCCATGGTGGTGGGGTATCGTCTGAGTAACTTCAGTTACGCCCTGGTGTCCCGGCTGGTGAAAGTGCCCCACGTGGCGCTGCCGAATCTGTTGGCTGGCAAACCGCTGGTGCCCGAATTGCTGCAGGACGACGCCACGCCCGAGACCCTCGGTGCTGCGGTACTGGAGCGCCTGGAAAACCGCGAGGAACGGGCACACCTGAAAGCCGAATTCACCGAGTTGCATCATCAGTTGCGGCAGAACGCCGACGAACGCGCCGCCGATGCCATTTCCGCTCTGGTTGAGCAAAGGCGCGCTTTATGAGCAAACCACCGCTGCCGCCTTTTCACTGCCGCTACGATGGCAACTTGCTGGCCGGAGTGGATGAGGTCGGCCGCGGCCCGTTGATCGGTGCCGTCGTCACCGCCGCAGTGATCCTGGATCCCCGGCGGCCCATTGCCGGCCTGGCCGACTCCAAGAAACTCACGGAAAAACGCCGTGAGGCACTCTACGAGCAGATTATCGAGAACGCCGCAGCCTGGTGCATCGGGCGCGCGGAAGCAGACGAGATTGATCGCCTCAACATCTATCAGGCCACCATGGTGGCCATGGAGCGGGCGGTCGCTGGTTTGCCGGTGCCGCCGGAATACGTGCTGGTGGACGGCAACCGCTGCCCGAAGTGGCACTGGCCGTCCGAGCCGGTGATCAAGGGGGACAGCCGCGTCGAGGCGATCAGCGCCGCATCGATCATCGCCAAAGTGGTTCGGGATCGGGAAATGGCCGAGCTCGACGCGCAATTTCCGGAGTTCGGCCTGGCGCAACATAAAGGCTATCCCACGCCAGTGCACCTGGAAGCACTGAATCGCCACGGCGCCACCGTGCACCATCGCCGTTCCTTCCGGCCAGTTCAGGAAGCGATTGATTCCGTAGGGTTCTATCGGGAGCAGGCGGAAGAAACGATGCATTATCCCACCGACCTGTTTGAAAATATCAATTGACAGCGTCCGGACTAATCCTTAATATACGCGCACGTTGATCGGGGGCCTCCCCGGTAAACAACCAGTTTGATGCGGGGTGGAGCAGTCTGGTAGCTCGTCGGGCTCATAACCCGAAGGTCGTAGGTTCGAATCCTGCCCCCGCTACCATAAAAGAAAAAGGCAGATCAGTGACTCACTGGTCTGCCTTTTTTGTTTTCTGAGCCAGAATTTTTCTCTGTGCCCTCACCGTGCCCTATGTGTGCCAATTTCTGAATTCGAAATTTCGGGCTTCACGCAAATTTGACCGTAAGTCTTTTTAGGGCACACGCCCCCGATTATGTGTCCCTTACGACAGATATCTACTCTCTATCGTCTGCCATTTCACTCTGGGTGTCGTCTTGGCACTCTTTGATATGAGTTACAAGCTGCTCAACCCGGCAGTCAAAATAGGTGCAAAGTTTATCGATGTTATCCGTCACCGTGCTGTGGCCAGGGTGGTTGATGATCTTTGACAGTGTCATGCGATTAATCCCCGTTTCCTTGGCGATTTCCCCAATCGTAATCCTGCGTTTCTCAGCGAATTCCTTATCTGCAATTAGTTCCTTTAAGTGGAAACGGATCATCTCTATTCTCGTATGATAAAAAAAATAATCAAACGCCTATTGTAATTATCATTAAGTGGCGTATATTGATGATCAGGTGATAACAAAAGTTATCAAATGATCGGTGGATCGACAGAAGGGGATGTTCTCATGAACAACACATACCTGACAACTGAAGAGCTCTCTGAGCGCATCAAGTACGACCCTCGCACAATCCGGCAGTGTCTGAAGGATAGCGTCCTGTTCGAAGGCAAGCATTATATCCGTCCCTTTGGTGGCCGAAAGATTCTCTATATCTGGGAGACTATAGAGGAAGACATGTTGAACATGGCGCAAAACAATTTGGCCATCCCGATGGCAAGTGGAGGTGTGTGCCATGGCTAAGGTGAGAGCACGATCCGACACCAATAAGCTCTTTATCGATTTTCGTTACCAGGGTATTCGTTGTCGGGAGCAAACCCTGCTAAATGACACGGCCCGCAACCGAAAACAACTGGAAACGCTTATCCAACGCATGGAGGCCAAGATCTTGGTTGGAGAGTTTAATTACGCAGAGTTCTTTCCCGGTAGCAAAAACCTCATCCAGCTAGAGAAGGTGGGAGTTTTGTCAGGCGCGAACAAGCATGGTGCAGAAGATAGCGCCAGTGATACTCCGCTTTTCACTGACTTCGCCGACCAATGGTTCCTGGAGTCGAAAATCCAGTGGCGGAACTCTCACACCCGCAATGTGGAATCTATTCTGGGTGGGTCTCTGAAGCCCGCCTTCAAAACCAAGCGGGTCGGGGAGATCACCAAGGCGGATATTCTGGCGGCCCGCAACAAGATGGCCCGGCGCAAGGGCAGAGGCGCCAGTGGTCTGATGGCACCCAAGACCATCAATAGCCACATGACAATCCTGCGAATGATCCTGACTGAAGCGGCAGAGCGTTACGACTTCACGAACCCCTATCTCAATATCAAGCCGCTCAAACAACAGAAGGTCCATATTGAGCCGTTTTCCATGACGGAAGTGGAGACCATTCTCAATCGTGTGCGTGAGGATTATCGAAACTACTACTTGCTGCGGTTTTACACCGGCATGCGCACGGGCGAGGTTGATGGCTTGAAATGGGAGTATGTGGACTTTGAACGCCGCGAAATCCTGGTGCGCGAAACTCTGATCCACGGCAAGACGGAATACACCAAAACGGACGGTTCTCAGCGGGAGATTCCGATGTTCGGTCCGGTATACGACGCATTGAAAGTACAGTACGAGTCCACCGGAAAGCTCAGCAAGTTTGTGTTCTGCAACCGGCTCGGCGAGCCGTTGGATCATAACAACGTCACCAAGAGGGTCTGGTATCCGCTTTTGGAGCATCTGAATCTTAAGAAGCGCCGGCCCTATCAGACACGACACACTGCGGCGACCCTTTTGCTGGCTTCCGGCGAAAACCCGGAATGGGTAGCCCGGACCCTGGGCCATTCGTCCACAGAAATGCTATTCAAGGTGTATTCCCGTTACATCCCGAACCTGACTCGTATGGATGGCAGCGCCTTTGAGCGCCTGATCCAGAGTCGTGTGATCGACAACGATAAGGAAATTGGCGATGAAGCTGAATGATCTACGCCCGTTAACGCAAAAGACCCTCACGGGCGCGTACCGCCTTACCGGTCGCATCGCCTGTTTCGACGACGAAGGCATTCCGTACCTGAAGCTGCGCCTGAGCAGTTGTACCAGCGATATGGTGGTGCTGGCGGTCATTGGCTCTATCGTGATTCCGGACCATGTAGGTCACATGGATTTGGTGGTCGTCAAAGGGCAGGTGTGTGTGGGTGCGGAGGAAAGCCAGATTCTTCTGACCGATATCCGCCGTCCATTGCAGGCAGATGTCGCCCGCTTACCCGCCCTGCAGACGCTGCCGCGCACTCTCTGCCCAAAACCGGAAGCGCTGGATCAGCTAATCGCAGCCGTGCGCTCTTTGGAAGCTGGTTACTTGCAGGTGTTTATCAAACGCGTACTGGAACGCCGGGATCGACTGGAAGTGTTCCTTAGGGCTCCAGCGAGCAAAACCTACCACCATAATGAGCCGGGTGGTTTGCTTGAGCACTCCCTGGAAGTTGCGCAGAACGTGCTGCGAATGGCACGAATAAATGAGTCGGAGATGCCGCGCCATCTTCAGGAACTTGCTTTCGTCGCTGGCCTGCTGCACGACATCGGCAAAACCTACACCTACGACATGCACGGTAAGCCCACGGCTGCTGCACGACTGTGTGACCATGCTGATCTTACCCTTGAAGCTTGTGCCTATGGTCTGGCTGATCTAGACAGGGTG